>JAENVX010000427.1 GCA_016650355.1 Bacteroidia bacterium
ATTACTTCCTCATCTGAGGTTATCAAATCTACCTTCCCAATTTCCTGTAAATATTTATCCAGGGATTGGCTCTCACGGTTGGTAATCTGTTTGCTTATTTTTAATTGTCTCATCAGTTGTGGAACATGTAGTTGTTAAATAAGTTCAAAAAAGGTTCCCAAATATCTACAATCTATATTAGAAACAAATGAGCCCGATTGACTCTAATTTTGGCCTTATAGTTCTATGGTATTTAAGGAGCAGCAAATATAATCAAAATCCTCCCATTTAAGCTTCAAAGAGTTGAAGGGAATGAAAACATAAGCCAAGACAATGAACGTTCAATATATAGGAAAGTTTTCTTTAGCGGATTCGTAATACGAACCCATCAATTTGGGTTAAGATTTAAATACCGCTAAATTTAGAAGGTGTTTCTAGTGCCAGCCTTCTTACAGATGTTGACGTGGAAGTATGGTTGGCGTTATTTAAGATATTGACAATAAGGAAATTATAACAAGTGACTTACACTTAAAAGACTATGATTAACAGAAGAAACTTTATCCAACGTTCCGTAGCAGGTGCCGTTGGTATCGCGATAAGCCAGGAGGTTTATCCGTCTATTGTGCTTCAAAAAAAGAAGGGAAAACTTGGCGTGGCATTAGTTGGCCTTGGGTACTACAGCACAGACTTGCTTGCCCCAGCCTTGCAATTGACGCAACAGTGCTACCTGGCTGGAGTCGTCACAGGCACACCCGCGAAGGCTGAAAAATGGAAGCAGAAGTATAACCTTGCTGACAAAAATATATACAACTACCAGAATTTTGATTCAATAGCAAACAACCCGGACATTGACATTATCTACATCGTGCTTCCTCCATCAATGCACGCAGAATATTCAATAAGAGCAGCCAATGCCGGCAAACATGTGTGGTGCGAAAAACCAATGGCCGTAACCGAAGCTGAGTGCAAAAGTATGATCGATGCCTGCACCAAAAACAAAGTAAAATTAAGTATTGGATACCGCATGCAGCACGAACCAAATACAAAGAAAATCATCCAACTAAGGAAAGACCTCACCTATGGAAAAGTGATGAAGGTGGATGTTGCCGCTGGCTATTTTGATGCCCGGACCGATCATTGGAAACAGAAGAAAAACATGGGAGGTGGGTGTATGGGGGATATGGGCGTTTATCCATTAAATGCCGCGCGATATAGTGTCGGGTTGGAACCAATTGCGGTAACGGCCAAGGCTTCAACTACCCGACCAGAAATCTATACGGAAGTTGAAGAGACGATGAAATTTGATCTTGAATTTCCAGGTGGTGCTACCGCATCTTGCGAGGCAAGCTTTGGAAAAAGTATGAACGACTTACTGGTAACGTGTTCAAAAGGCTGGTATAAGCTCTCTCCTTTTCAGGCGTATAATGGGATTAACGGAATCACTAGCGATGGGACCAAACTAAATGCTACCGTTGTGAATGAGCAAACGACACAAATGGACGATGATGCATTGGCGATCATGAATAATACGCAGGTTATGGTTCCTGGCGAGGAAGGATTGAAGGACATCAGAGTAGTGGAAGCTATCTACCGCTCGGTTGCTCAAAAGAAACGGGTTACCATCTAAACCTCATTTACATATAACTCAACCACCACTCCTTATGTGAGCTTTTGTATCGATCGTAAAGCTTACAGATTGGATAAAGTAAAATAACGAGCGTGATCCACGCTACATACACCCAGGGAAGTGTTACGCCCCCCTCTGGTGTTATCCCTCCGAATGATTTAGAAAAGTGAAGATCAATCTCTGAAAACGATTTTCCTGTCATGTACATAAAAAGAATTAATGCACTTGCGTGTATTATAAAAAAATGTAAAACGAAGTAAAACAAAGGTACGCGACCAAAAACGGAAACTGTTTTTAAAATTGTCCCATTACCTTGTTCCAATA
>JAENVX010000428.1 GCA_016650355.1 Bacteroidia bacterium
AATCAGATTTGTGTCTGTCCGCACGTCATGATTGATCAGGAAAGTTGCTTGCGCTGTGGCAAGGATAAGCGCTGAAAGGTACCCCGTTTTTCTATCGTAATACAGTTCTGCTAATTTGAACGTTGAATAAAGTGCCAACAGCGTTGCGAGAAATGCCGGGATACGGAAGGCAATATTGTTAATGCCAAAAAGTTTAAATGAAATACCGGACAACCAAAATAGTAAAGGGGGTTTATCAAGGTACTCACGACCTTGATCAGTAAACTGTAGGTAATCACCGCGCTCCAACATCTCCCGTGTAATGGATGCGTATTGAGCAGAATCGGGATCCATCACATTTATGAACCAGCCAATAATATATACGATACCAGCTCCCAGTATCCCCCAGAGCGCAATTTTCTTTACTTCTTGCGTGAGATTGTTTGAAGGATTATCCAACATTTAATCTGTTAAGTTTTTCGTGAAGTTAAGCAGGAGCGGCTATAAAAAAAGTATCGAAGTGGATTCGGACTATAGCTCAAAATTGAACTCATCTTTCAAAAGACGATCGTAGATTTTTTTATCGAAACTGTACAAAGCTGCTGCCCGGTGCGACACGTCCTTTTGTTTTTCCTTACAGGGCACCAGTAGATTCATTTTCATAAGCTTACGCCTAAAATTAGATTTGTCTAGCGGTTTACCCAAAATAGCTTCATACAACTCCTGCAATCCTAAAAGGGTAAATTTTTGTGGAAGAAGATTAAAGCCAATGGGCTCATGACGCACTTTGTGTTTCAAGTGAGCAAATCCAAAATCAAGAATCTCTTTATGATCATAGGGAGTCTTTGGTACCCTTTGGATATCAAACCACTTTGCATCGGAGGCAGTAAAACCTGGATGAAGTGAATAATTTTCAGGCTTGACCAATGCAAAATAGGCCACCGTAATCACCCTTCTTTCTGGATAACGATTTAAATCTCCAAATGCCCTTAACTGCTCAAGGTAAATATTCGAGACGCCTGTCAATGCTTTTAGTAATCTGCTAGCTGCATCATCGATGCTTTCATTATAATTGATCCAACCGCCCGGCAATGCCCACTTTCCTTTACTAATACCCTCAGCGTGTTTTACCATCAATATTTTTAAGGTACCTTCATTGAATCCAAAAAGGAGACAATCGATTGAGACCGAATCCATAATTTTGTACGGAAATGGGGGGACTATCTTCACTTTCTGTTGAAAAAAAGTCGCAATGTTTTGAAGTTGTGTAATATTGCTTCAAATTATGGTCAAAATGACTATTAGTACAATGTTTTTCGTAAAAGAATAATTGATGAGTCAATACTTGATCGGTATAGATATAGGAACATCTTCCATTAAAGCTTCTATTGTGGATGCTTCAACGGGTCAAACCGTGTCTTCCGCCCACTCCCCATCTGAGGAAATGACGGTGAATGCTGTTCAACCTGGATGGGCAGAACAACATCCAGATCTGTGGTGGGAGCATACCCTAATAAGTATCAAAGCTGCTGCGCAAAAAGCACACATTGACCCAAAGGAAGTTGCCGCAATAGGCATTTCTTACCAGATGCATGGACTTGTGATGGTAGATAAAGAACACAAACCTCTGAGGCCTTCAATTATCTGGTGTGATAGTCGCGCTGTAGAAATTGGTGAAAAGGCTTTTAAGGATCTTGGAAATCATTACTGCCTACAACACTTGCTTAACTCACCTGGAAATTTCACAGCCTCAAAATTAAAATGGGTGAAGGAAAATGAGCCGGCTGTGTATGAGCGAATTCATAAAGTAATGTTGCCGGGTGATTATATCGCTCTTAAACTCACAGGCGAAATTACAACTACTGAAACCGGCCTGTCCGAAGGCATATTTTGGGACTATCAGGAAAAGGCTATTTCGAGGAAGCTCTTAGAATATTATGGCATCGATAAAAATTTAATAGCCTCAATCGTTCCTGTTTTTTCAGAGCAGGGGAAGCTGAGAGAATCGGTCGCAAAAGAACTAGGGCTTGCATCTGGAATAAAAATAGCCTACCGTGCCGGTGATCAACCCAACAATGCCTTTTCACTTAATGTTCTAAATCCAGGAGAGACCGCAGCAACAGCGGGCACATCTGGTGTAATCTATAGTGTAACAGACACCAATGCATTTGATCCACGATCTCGCGTGAATGCTTTCATTCATGTTAATAGTAGTGAGGCTATTCGAAACGGTGTTCTATTATGTATCAATGGAACAGGAATATTAAACAGTTGGCTGAAGAAGAACATCCGGAGCAGTGGAGCAGCTTATGATTATGAACAGATTAATGCAATTGCCTCAGAAGCGCCTATTGGAGCGGATGGTCTAATAGTGCTTCCTTTCGGGAATGGTGCAGAACGCATCTTAGAAAATAAAGGTGTCAAGTCTTCCTTTCACGGATTGAATTTTAATCGACATAACCAGTCTCATCTTTTTAGAGCAGCACAAGAAGGAATTGTTTTTGCATTGAAATATGGGTTTGATATCCTCCAGGAAATGGGATTGAAGACAGAGGTTATACGTGCAGGAAATGCAAATATGTTTTTGAGTCCATTGTTTCGTGAAGCATTTGTAAATACTATTGGGGCAAGATTGGAATTGTATGATACCGATGGAGCAAAAGGTGCAGCCTTGGGTGCTGGGGTTGGTGCCGGGGTCTTCAATACTTTCCCCGAAGCATTCAGCGGTTTGAAGATGATCCGCTATGAAGAGCCAGACAAAAATAAATCTGAACTATACACATCGACATATCAACTTTGGAAAACACAACTGAATAAACTTTTATGAAACTAACATTGGGAAACAAGGAATACTTTAAAGGCATAGGCCAGATAAAGTATGAAGGGAAGGATTCAGACAATCCTATGGCGTTTAAATATTACGATGCCAAACGTAAAGTGGGTAAGAAGACCATGGAAGAGTATTTGCGGTTTGCTGTAGCCTACTGGCATACATTCTGTGGAACTGGTGGCGATCCATTTGGTGCGCCCACAAAAAATTTTCCGTGGTTTAGTAACCCTGATCCAGTGGAGCGTGCAAAAGAAAAGATGGATGCTGCCTTTGAATTTATAACAAAGATCGGTACTCCTTTTTATTGTTTCCACGATTATGATCTGGTAGACGAAGGGCCGCAGTTAAAAGAATCCGAAAGAAGATTACGCATTATTGTAGAATATGCTCGCAAGAAACAAAGGGCATCGAGTGTAAAATTACTGTGGGGAACGGCTAACCTTTTTTCCAATCCTCGTTACATGAATGGGGCGGCCACAAATCCTGATTTTAATGTAGTGTGTCATGCTGCTTCACAAGTTAAGAATGCGATTGATGCGACAATTGAACTAGGTGGTTCAAATTATGTTTTTTGGGGAGGAAGAGAAGGGTATCTAACCTTATTAAATACAAACATGAAACGCGAGCAGGAGCACATGGCCCGCTTCCTGCATACTGCAAAAGACTATGCACGAAAATATGGTTTCAAAGGAACATTTCTTATTGAACCCAAGCCGATGGAGCCATCTAAGCATCAATATGATTTTGATGCGGCCACTGTCATAGGATTCTTGCGCGAATTTGGTCTGATGGATGACTTTAAACTTAACCTGGAAGTAAACCATGCTACGTTAGCACATCATACCTTTCAGCATGAATTGCAGGTAGCGGCTGACGCTGGTATGCTGGGTAGCATGGATGCCAACCGCGGTGATTACCAGAATGGTTGGGATACCGATCAGTTTCCAAATAACCTTTTTGAACTTGCCGAGTCTCTTCTTGTCGTGTTAGAGAGCGGTGGATTTAAAACGGGAGGTATAAATTTTGACGCTAAGACAAGAAGAAACTCAACAGATATTGCGGATATTTTCCATGCACATATTGGTGGCATGGATACATTCGCGAGGGCCTTGTTAGTGGCTCAATTGGTTTTGGATAAGTCGGAGTATAAACAACTTCGAAAACAACGGTATTCTTCTTTTGATTCAGGTAAGGGAAGACAATTTGAACTAGGGAAGCTTGCCTTAAATGAACTCCGTGATTTGGCGCATAAGAATGGTGAGCCGGATCAGATCAGCGGGAAACAGGAGTATTTTGAGAATATAATTAACCGTTACATTTAGATTTTACCTTTGCTCAGCCATTCATAAAATGATTGAGACATTTGATAATTCTTTTAAATAAATTGCTCAACCAAATTCAAAAATTATGAACAGAAAACTACGAATGGGAATGGTAGGCGGAGGTAAAGATGCCTTCATCGGAGCCATACACCGCTTAGCTGCAAATATGGATGGCCTCATCGAAATTGTCAGTGGGGCACTTAGTATTGTTCCTGAAATTGCTAAAGATAGCGGTAAGGCACTTTTCCTTGCCGAAGATCGTACCTATCTCACATTTGATGAGATGTTGGAGAAAGAGAGCAAACTCCCAGCAAGTCAGCGAATCGATTTCGTCACCATTGTAACGCCAAACTTTGCACATTTTGCCCCTGCCATGATGGCGTTGGATAAGGGTTTTCATGTGGTAGTAGAAAAACCTATTACGTTTACTTTGGATGAGGCCAAGCAGTTGAAGAAAAAAGTGGACGAGACTGGTTTAATTTTGATGCTTACACATACCTATTCTGGCTACCCCATGGTAAAGCAAGCCAAGGCCATGGTGAAGGAAGGTGCTCTTGGAAAAATTAGAAAGATATATGTGGAATATCCGCAAGGTTGGTTAAGTAAACTGAGTGAAAGAGAAGGTAATCAACAAGCAGCCTGGAGAACAGATCCTAAAAAGTCTGGCAAAGCAGGTGCTATGGGCGACATTGGAACACATGCAGCCCACCTGGCTGAGTACATCTCAGGTCTTAAAATCACTCATATGTGTGCCGATCTTAATATTTTGGTAGAAGGCAGGGCGTTGGATGATGATGGAAATGTATTATTGAAATTTGATAATGGAGCAGCAGGAGTTTTAATGGCATCACAAGTTGCAGCAGGAGAAGAGAATGCATTGAAGATTAGAATTTACGGTGAGAAGGGCGGATTGGAATGGGCGCAACAGGAGCCTAATACGCTTACAGTTAGATGGCACGAAAAGCCAACACAGGTTTTACGTGCAGGAACGAACGGACACCTGCATCCATCTGCAATTCACAATTGCAGGACTCCGGCAGGTCATCCAGAAGGATACCTTGAAGCATTTGGAAATTTGTACAGAAATTTTGCATTGACCCTTTCTGCAAGAATTGATGGCACCAAGCCTCCAGAAGCAGCTTTGGATTTTCCGTCTGTTGAAGATGGAATACGTGGTATGGCATTTATTGACACTGTTGTTAAAAGCGGCCAGGGCAAAGAGAAATGGACAGCGTTTGAAGTTTAACTTTATTTCTCATATTCTGTGAGATAAATACATATTAAAGCAGGTAAAAATAAAATATGAAATGAAAAATATAAAAGGCCCCGGAATCTTCCTTGCACAATTTATGGGCGATGAAGCTCCGTTCAACAACTTAAAATCAATTTGTAAATGGGCTGCTTCAATGGGATATGTTGGCGTACAAATTCCTTCGTGGGATGGCCGTTGCATAGATTTAAAGAAAGCAGCAGAAAGCAAGGACTACGCAGATGAAATTAAAGAGACTGTAGAGTCTTGCGGATTGCAAATCACAGAGCTATCCACTCACTTGCAAGGACAATTGGTAGCGGTGCATCCTGCCTATGATATTATGTTCGATGGTTTTGCACCTAAATCTGTTCATGGCAAACCGAAAGAGCGGACGGCATGGGCTGTCGAGCAATTAAAGTATGCGGCTAAGGCGAGCAAGAATCTTGGATTGAACGCCCATGCAACTTTCTCTGGGGCCTTAATGTGGCATACGGTTTATCCCTGGCCACAGCGTCCTGCAGGATTAGTAGAAGATGGCTTTAAAGAATTGGCGAAGCGTTGGCTGCCAATATTAAATGCATTTGATAAAGTAGGTGTTGATGTTTGTTATGAAATACATCCAGGTGAAGACCTTCATGATGGCGTTACGTTCGAACGTTTTTGGGAGGCTACTGGCAAGCATAAAAGAGCTAACATTCTTTATGACCCGAGTCATTTTGTTCTTCAGCAGTTGGATTATTTACAATACATTGATTTCTATCATTCGTTTATCAAAATGTTCCATGTGAAGGATGCCGAGTTTAATCCAACAGGAAAAAGCGGAGTCTATGGAGGTTATCAGGATTGGATAAATAGGCCGGGACGTTTTCGTTCGCTTGGTGATGGACAGGTTGATTTTCAATCTATCTTTTCTAAGCTGGCACAATATAATTATGATGGTTGGGCTGTTTTAGAATGGGAGTGCTGTATCAAGCACCCTGAACAGGGAGCAGAAGAAGGTGCACCTTTTATTAAGGACCATATTATAAGAGTAACGGAAAAGGCCTTTGATGATTTTGCTTCAACCGGAAAGAATCCCAGGCTCAACAAAAAAGTACTAGGTATTATCTAAACTTAAAATACAACATGAAAAAAATTTTATTTCTGTTTGCCGTGGGCACGATAGCTGCCACAATTATTGCATGTGGCCCGAAAGAGAAGAAAGCCACAGAGGAGTTTAACGTAAATGAATCAACTGAGGCCAAACCAGCAGTTGATTTAATTGCTCAAGGTGATGCATTGGTTAAAGCAAGTGATTGTAAAACATGTCATCATGCTACCAATAAAATTATTGGGCCATCTCATACAGATGTAGCGAAAAAATATGAATTCACTGAGGCCAATGTAAAAATGCTGGCTCAAAAAATTATTAATGGTGGACAAGGAAATTGGGGAGAAATACCAATGGCTGCCCATGCAGATATCTCTACGGAAAATGCAGAGAGCATGGCGCGTTATGTATTATCATTAGATGGCGAGACCGAGCACTAAGAATAGTTCATTTATTAGGCATACATAATTGCCACAGTAGAAAGGTTTTATCTTACAATGTCCGTGAACTATTTTAGTCGCTCTTCAATCTTAGTATCTTATTAACTAATCACTCTTTCATGAAAAGAAATCTAATCTATTTAGTACTGATTGCCCTCCTAATCACCTCCTGTAGTAAAGAAAAACCAAGGGTATTGGTGTTTTCAAAAACAATGGGCTATCGCCATGAATCGATCACTCCAGGCAAACGGGCTTTTCAAAAATTAGGATTAGAAAAAGGATTTGAGGTAGACACTGCTGAAGTGTCAGAAGTATTTACCGAAGACAATTTAAAGAACTACAAGGCTGTCGTTTTTCTAAACACCACAGGTGATGCGCTAAATCAGGCGCAGCAGAATGAGTTCATGCGTTTTATTCAATCAGGTGGAGGCTACTTAGGTATCCACGCTGCTGCTGATACAGAATATGACTGGTGGTGGTATGGTAAATTAGTGGGAGCCTACTTTAAGAGCCATCCAAAAACTCAGGAGGCAACATTTCGCAAGTCTAAAGCCGATAACTTATCAAAAGACTTGCCCGAAGATTGGGTGCGTACTGACGAATTATATAATTACAAGAAAATATCTGATGATATTAATGTGTTGTACACCCTTGATGAGACAACATATGAAGGAGGTGAAAATGGCGATTATCACCCAATTTCCTGGTACCACGATTTTGATGGTGGGCGTTCTTTCTACACAGGCATGGGACATACACCTGAATCTTTTGACGATCCCCAATACTTAAACCATTTGTGGTTAGGTCTGAACTATGCAATAGGGGAGGATGAACTTGACTTCTCAAAAGCAAAAGCAAAACACACTCCTGAAGAAAACCGGTTTACTAAAGTTGTGTTGGGATACAATTTTGATGAGCCGACTGAAATGGATATCCTTCCAGATGGCCGCATTATTTTTCTGGAGCGAAAGGGAGCAGTGAAGATGTATGATCCTGCAACGGATTCGATTAATGTAATTAACAACTTTAACGTCTGGACAAAATTTGAAGATGGCATGTTAGGATTAACTCACGATCCTGATTTTGAAAAAAATCATTGGCTTTACATTTACTATGCACATCCTGAAAGATCCGCAAACGTTTTATCGCGATTTGAGTTCAATGGATCAAAGATTGACCAGTCATCTGAAAAGCAGCTTCTTGAGGTTGTAACACAGAGAGACAAATGCTGTCATACGGGTGGTTCGCTAACCTTCGGGCCGGGTAATAACCTTTACTTGTCTACAGGAGACAACACAAGCCCGTTTGAATCGGATGGATTCAGTCCCTCTGACGAAACGGAAGGACGTTCACCATTTGATGCACAAAAATCTTCAGGAAATACAAATGACTTGCGTGGTAAGATTATGCGCATTCACCCAGAGGCAGATGGAAGCTATACTATCCCTGAAGGAAATCTCTTCCCCAAAGGAGAGGAAAAAACAAGACCTGAAATTTATGTGATGGGTAATAGAAACCCATACAGAATTTCTGTAGATCAAAAGACGGGCTATTTATATTGGGGAGAAGTAGGTCCTGATGCTGGAAATGACGGACCGGAGCGTGGCCCTCGAGGCTATGATGAAATTAACCAAGCCAGGAAGGCAGGCTTCTTTGGGTGGCCATATTTCGTTGGAAACAATTATGCTTATGCAGAATACGATTTTGAAAATAAAATAGCAGGTGCTAAACACGACCCATTGAAGCCGATTAATAATTCACCAAACAACACAGGCAAGACTGAATTACCTCCTGTTAGTCCGGCCTTTATCTGGTATCCTTATGAGGAGTCTCCTGATTTTCCGTTGGTGAAAATTGGTGGCCGCAATGCAATGGCAGGCCCGGTTTATTATTCTGAAAGTTACAAAAATAAGGAAGGTGCATTCCCTGATTATTTTGACGGCAAACTGATTGGTTATGATTGGATGCGTAATTGGATGAGACTTATCACGATGAATGAGGCTGGCGACATTATGGATATTGAGCCATTCATGGATAATACAGAGTTTAATAATATAAGCGATATGGCTTTTGGTACGGATGGTAAACTATACACGTTAGAATATGGAACTGTATGGTTCAAACAAAATATGAATGCACGATTGTCGCGGATTGATTTCAATAAAGGGAATAGACCACCGGTTGCAAAGCTGATGACTGATAAGTTGTCTGGTGCTGTGCCACTTTCTCTGAAACTTTCTTCGAAGGGATCGATAGATCCTGATGGTGATAAAATCTCGTATGAGATTACTTACAACGATCAGGTGTTGAAATCTGAAGATGGTGAGTTTATGGTTACTCTCGATAAACCTGGAATATATCGACCTAAATTGACAATAACTGATGTGAATGGCTCAAAATCTTCCTCTGAACTTACAATTGTGGCGGGTAATGAACCAGCAGTTGTAGCTATTGAAGTGTTTGGCAATACCACGTATTATTTAGCAGGAGGCTCAGCAAACTACAAAGTTAAAGTAGTCGATAAAGAAGATGGAAGTACGGTAGATGGTAAAATCAAAAGCGATCGTGTTAATGTTACAGTGGATTTTCATCCGGAAGGATATGACATGACAATGATAGCACAAGGCCATCAGACTGCTGAACTACCAGGTAAATTGTTAATGGCTGAAAGTGACTGCAAGTCTTGTCACCTGATTGATAAGAAATCGGCTGGACCAAGTCATACCGATGTTGCTAAAAAGTATAAGACAGATACGCGCGCGATTGAATTGCTATCAGATAAAATAATTAAAGGAGGTTCAGGTGTTTGGGGTGAAGTGGCGATGGCAGCACACCCTCAAATAACAAAAGCGCAAGCT
>JAENVX010000429.1 GCA_016650355.1 Bacteroidia bacterium
GAAGCAGATGCGTTGGGAATGAGAATGTATTTGTTAAGGGAAGACAAAAAGGAACTTGTAATTGAAAAACACGGTGAGAATAAATATTGGGAGATGTTAGATCATCTGAATGATCCAGATAAAATAATGCTTACCTATTCGACAATCATGCCCCGATTTTTAATGGTTGCTACCCAACACCGCATAGGCTCGGTTTCGATATGATAGCCAATGTTCGGCAACAATTCAACCAACAATTCACAGAGAAAAAATATCAGGATTTTCTTGCCGACTTAGATCACTCCTTTCAGCACAAAATCCCATTCAGAGTAGCTGAGAGTCCATTATTCATTGATTCGGCATTTAAAAAAAAACTACTTAGAGCCTCGAATGATATAATTGATTTTATTGTTCGCGATGACTTTAAAGAAATTACAAAAAGAGCTATCCCAAAACACTTAATTGTTCCTAATGAAACAAATCAATCACTTTTTTTAGCCCTTGATTACGCTGTTGTAAAAAACGAAAATGGAGAACTCAGTCCACAACTTATTGAAATGCAGGGGTTCCCATCTTTGTTTGGATGGCAGGATTTTCTGGCCAGTAAATTTAGGGAGCACTTTACCATAGCTAAAGATTTTGAACAGCATTTTGATCTAACAAGCGAACAGTATCAACATAAATTGAAGGTGGCATTGTTAAACGGTCATGATCCAGAAAATGTAATTCTGCTGGAGATCGATCCCTTAAAACAAAATACAACTATTGATTTCTTGATCACAGAAAAGATTACCGGCATAGCGCCTGTTCACATTGGTGATGTTATGCGGGAAGGGAAAAAACTATATTATAATAAATCAGGCAAAAAGATTCGCATACAAAGAATTTATAACCGAGTAATTTTTGACGAATTAACTAATCTTAAGGATTCCAATTTTCAGTTTAATCTCACCGAAGATGCCGAGGTGGAGTGGGCTGGCCATCCAAATTGGTTTTTCAGAATTAGTAAATACACGATGCCTTTTATCAAAAGTGAATTTATCCCTGAATGTAAATTTTTATCAGAATACGATCAATTCCCGTCTGACCTCGAAAATTACGTGCTAAAGCCACTCTACTCATTTTCTGGCAGTGGTGTATTCTTCCATGTTACACAAAAAGAAATTGACAATATACCTGCCCACCAGCGACAAGATTTTTTGTTGCAACGAAAAGTTCACTATGAGCCAGTCGTTCAAGCTCCTGATGGAATGGTAAAGGCTGAAGTGCGAATTTTATTCTTATGGGAAGATGGTGCGAAACGACCAATACCTGTTACTAACCTCGCGAGACTAAGTCGTGGCGATATGATTGGAGTGAAATACAACAAGGATAAGACTTGGGTGGGCGGATCCATATGCTTCTTTGAGAAATAAATTAGTATGTCAAGTCATCATTTTGTAAAAGAAGATCAAGAACCTGCTTTACTCATACTTAATCCAGATGCAATCCCATTTGAAAAAGTACAAGAACTCCTGGAGTGGAGTCCATTTGTGTTAGTGTCTTCCTCTGCGCTTGAGTATGTTTTGCGTTGGGGGATTAAAATAGATGCATTGATCACTTCAAGTGAATCGGATGTTTCTCACCAGGTTGCCAAAGATCAAGCCCCTCTCCTTACTCTTCGGTACACTGAAGGCCAAAGTGAACTTGAATCCGTATTTCAATTTTTAGTAGACCGAAAGCAACTTAATGTAAATGTTATTGTATCAGATGTAGTCGGTTATTTTCCGATGGCAGCATCTTATTCTGGTAAGATCAACAGCGTCTTATTTGAGGGTAAATTCCGGTGGGTGTTAATCGATAATGGCCATTATTCCAAATGGTTACCAGCGGAAACAACTCTTCAAACTTTTTTCAATAACCAAATAGGAAAAGTTGCGGTAGCTGAAGAAGGTATTTTTGCATTGGAAAAATCTTCTTCTTTTTGGATAGGTGAAGAATTTTAATTTTCATAATAATATCCGAAAATAATACCCATCTCGTCTTCGCTAGTCAACCCAAACTTTACTGCTTTGTCGTTGGTGTTGTTATAGGTAATCTCTGAAGTTAGTCCTTCTCCTGGATCTAAAGTAATTGGAGGGCTAATCGTTATAAAATCAGGGTGATGCCAATCAGAGCTTGAATAAACAATTTCACCATTTCTCGGTCCTCCATTAATTTTTATAACAAACTTTTCCCCCAACTTGTGAGTATGAGAGGTAAGTGAAATTATTGAAATACTTTTATCAAATTTAAACGACTTCGTAAGTGTTACTCGTTGTTTGGCTGCAAGATTTAGATTTTGGTTACCCAGATTTAATGTCTTGGCCACCTTTTTTACTTCACCTGCTGCTAGCGTATGTAAATTTATATATACCTCGCCAACAATTTCTTTTGATTGCTTATTCACGTAGTGCGAGTTTAGGTCAGCCACTGCATTCGCAGGAAAGGACAAAGCCACTCCTTCTGGAAAATCATATTCCAGGTATGGCGTTTGAGTTCCAATCACAAATACATGGTAGCCCATAGGGATCAAATTACCAATGTTAAGCGAGCCATCAGGGTTGCGAATATCCCGTACAAGATCGACAGCAGGCCGTAATAGATCAGGAATTCCCTCAAAATCGTAAAGAATAAAATGATGACTGTTCTGCCTCATTTTAATTTCAAATCGGTTAACAAAAATCTCTTCTTGGTTACCCAATTTTTGATAGACAAAAAATTCTCTTTCAAAGTTTGGAGCCACATTAAATTCAGAAAGGACAATTTGCAAACCATTTCCAGCTTCTGGCGGAAGCAAGGGCTCAAAGTCTTCAGGCTGAGGGGTAGTATCATCTAACAATGTAATATCCACAACAGTTCCTGTTTCGGGTGCACCTGCCTCAATCCACCTCCGCACAAATTCCAACTGACCCTCTGATAACAACTCCAATCCTAACGGCATTGGATTACCATAGTCACTTTCATGATGGCTCGCAAGATGAAGTTTATGATAGAGCAAACTCTCCTCAGCATGAAACGGTTTAACCCGTATAAGTTTATCCACTAAAGCGTTTGCATTTTGGGGGGCAATATCAACCAGATTGGCATAGGATACTTTGCTCTCTAAAACCAGCTGATGTTGAAGGAATGTATTATCCGACTCAGAAGAGTGGCAACCAGAAATAGCACAGCTTGGTGTAAATATTTTGCTTTGAATTAGTCCAAAAGTAGAATCATCCTGCACATCTTTCTGATTGTCGCAGGAATTGAAAAATATGCCACAGCCTATAGCCAGCAAGGCAGAGATTGACGCATAGTTTTTAAACAATGTCTTCAATGGGATTCTTTTAATGCGTAAAGATAAACAGGTTTCTTGAAAACGTTAAGAACAACATCTTTAGAAGTGTAGCGAAATACTTACGAGTTGATGCTGTGAATTTTTTGCAATGACAACACGATCCTTACCATTAACATCCTTTTTGATGATTAAATTGTCAT
Source organism: Bacteroidia bacterium (assembly GCA_016650355.1). Lineage (GTDB taxonomy): Bacteria > Bacteroidota > Bacteroidia > Cytophagales > Cyclobacteriaceae > ELB16-189. The sequence continues at coordinate 3,478 of JAENVX010000429.1, forward strand.
ATCCTGCCTTCTTGAAAATACTTGTCACTTCCCTACCATATTTTTCATTGATTTCAACATACATTTTCCCCTCCCTTCTCAGCAATAACCTACCCTTTTTTGCAATCATTTTATAAAATACCAATGGATTTTCATCTGACACAAACAAGGCAAGGTGAGGTTCGTAGTCCACTACGTTAGACTTCATTGCTTTTCTTTCACTCATGGAAACGTAGGGAGGATTACTAACGATTATATCAAACTGCCCCTCTAAGGTGTCATTCAATATATCCAATTTCGAAAAATGAACTTCTGCCATCAGGTTAATAGCATTCCTTTCAGCAATTAATATAGCCTCAGCACTAACATCAATCGCATACACTTTTGATGTTGGTATTTCAAGGGCAAGCGTGGTAGCGATACAGCCACTTCCAGTTCCGATATCAAGAATAGTTGGAGATGAAACATTGCTCTCTATAACTGACCCCACCAGTAATTCCGTCTCGGGCCTGGGTATAAGCACTGAATTATTTACTATAAACTGTCTTCCGTAAAATTCCCCTTTTCCTAAAATGTATTGTATGGGTTCTTGTTTGTTAATCCGCTCAACAATTTCAACAAAATAATCTTGTGCTACTGGTTCAATCTCCCTCCCAACCATGATATCCATTCTCCTAAGACCTAACTTTTCCTCTAGCAGCAGATAAACAATGCTTTGGATCTCATCGAGACTATCGTCTAGTCGTATACTTTTAACAAGCTCGTTAAAAAGTTTTTTGGAATTGGTCATGGTGAACTTGATCTTTGCAATGTTAGTAAATGATCATGACTTCAGACGAACATTTCATGCAGCGCACCATTGAACTTGCCAAATTGGGAGTCGGATGCGTCAGCCCAAATCC
>JAENVX010000430.1 GCA_016650355.1 Bacteroidia bacterium
TCTTCACCAAGGAGGGATTGAACCTTATTTGAAGATGTTATAGTCTGTTACGATCTTCTTATATTCCGGAAGGATCTTCTCGTAAAGTGCTTCGTCCACTTTCCTCAATGAATTCATTAACCCACCCATACCAGAGTCTTTCACACTTATGCGCTGCTTTTTTATATCCTCCATTTTTGTTCGGATTGTTCCTTCCAATTTTAACAGCTCTCTTTCCTTCATCGAATTAAATTTTGTAATGCAAACATAAGGTATGGATCAAAGGTATTTATTTAGGCTTCATTACATCGCATCTGGTGCCAGTCTGAGAATACGAACTTAGGAAATAGTTAGCCTAATTTAAAAGTTATAAATGAGCTTAATACGCTGACGAACAGGCATTCCTCGTTGTTTACCAGGTTCCACTTTGGAGATGCTTCCAATGTTCTTAACACTTCTTAATCACTACAGCGCTATTCCCCCGGGCTGATGCTTTAGAAAAGCTTCCCATATGTTGCTAGCTCTAATGAACCTTACTCCACCTTCACACCTAGGTTATCACCTAGCAAATTAAACTGCTCCAGCCAACCGGCATGGATTTCGTCCTCTTTGGTGCTGCGGTTCTCCAGTGATAATTCAAAGTACAAATTCTGACTTTTATACAAGATTGGATCCAACGCGAATTTTTCGAGAATAGGAAAAAGTCTGTTCAATCGTTGAATGCGTTTGAGATTACTCCGCTCCGCGCCAATGCGCTTTAACTCCTTAAATATACTTTCACCCGCTAGTCGTGCAACCTTATCGGGGTCTTCAATTTTTAAATTCCAATTTACAAGCTCTTCTGAAATTCGCTCCACATCTTTTACCTGTATCCGCTCTGTTTGAAAACAATTTACAAGGTCAGCATTTAAAATATATTCAAGGGTAGTTGTATATGCCTTTGGAATAGGAATGTCATTTGTTGACAATGCACTAATAAGTGGATAATCACGATTGAAGGTCCTGCGCAAAGATTCTTCCAGTTCTTCAAGGCTCTTCTGTGCAATAAGGTTTAGGATTTTTCTTTTCTCCTCCTGAAACAATTGCCAAATAGTATATCGCTCCACCCCAAAAAACGTTTGCATAATCTCCAGCACCTCCAGCATTCGGCTTTCCTCAAAAGCTTTAATGATGCGAAATTTCATACTTGTGAATTTGTCAAGCTCCATATCCAAAGATATATGCCCAATCAGGTTGTGTTTACCAAAATAGATTACCGCAAATGCAAATTTCTTTTCAGAACGTGTAGTGATTGATTTTACTTTTGTAATCCCGAGTGCCAGGCGCTGCTCTCCAGCCTCTTTTCGAATGAAATATTCACTAGTAGTATTATAGTTAAATACATTAAGCGACTCGGGCTCATCTTCAAATAAGGAAGCTACCGCCACGTGCATACCCACACGTTGTAAATTGGTCTTAGCGGGGAAAATAAAATGCTGATAGACGTTGGCTCCATTTCCATATGCAGGGAGATTGCTGTTGGCTGCCTCCAGGCGTTTTTGAAATTCCACCTCCAGGTCAATCCCTGCGATCTGGTTTGCTAATTGAATAGCACGACAAGCATACTGCATTACTTGCGTTGTTTCAATGCCAGATATCTCATCAAAGAACCATCCGCAGCTGGTGTACATCAACATCGCATGTCGCTGTATTTCCATGATGCGTAAAACCCGATGTGCATCAACATCTACTAAAGCATGATCGCGCAGAAACTTTCTAATGGTATCATCATTCCGTCTTAGGATTAAGTTGATATAATCGTTTCTGGCGTCCCAGGGGTCTTTCAATATTTTAGAAGCCTCGCGCTCATATATTTCAATGAGGGTATCGCGCAACCAATCCAACGTCTCACGTAATGGCCTGCGCCATTCCTGATTCCAACCAGGATTGCCCCCTGTGTTACATCCACAATTACTTCGCCAACGCTCTACTCCATGTACACAACTCCACGAGCTGTCTTGATGAATTTCCACCTCCCATGTGGGTGGAAAGAGGTGAATAAATTCGGCATAGTTAGTAAGGTTAGCATTCTTATTTTTCTCGATATAGTCAATGGCATAGGCAAGTGCCATCTCTCCATGCTTATGATGATGTCCATAGGTTTCACCATCGGTAGCAATGTGTGCCAGTTGTGGCTCGTCATTTTGTTCGTCAAAGAGATTGATCAGACTCTTTGCAAAAAGCTTTCCATCGTTAAGCAATCCATTGAACGCCACACTCTGTGAAACATCGCCATTATAAAAAAAGAGAATAATGCTTTTACCTGATGGCAACTTGCATAAGTATGGTTTCTTAATGTCTACTGATTGATCATTTACCGAGGTCCAATTTACATCTTGCAACTTGCGTACAGATTTAGCCTGACGCGGTGCAAGAATGGTGAATTTAATATTTTGTTCAGCCAGAATCTCAAGCGTTTCTGTATCTACAGCAGTTTCCGCCAGCCACATGCCTTCAGGTTCTCGCTTGAAGCGATGTGTAAAGTCTCGAATACCCCAGATCACTTGTGTCTCTTTATCTCTACGATTAGCCAAGGGCATTATCATATGATTATAAACTTGAGCAATGGCAGAGCCATGTCCGGAAAATCGTTCAACGCTCTCCCTGTCAGCTTCCAATATTGCATCGTATGTTTCCCTATCGTAGGCCTCCATCCACGATAGCAATGTGGGGCCAAAGTTGAAACTGATGCGTGTGTAATTGTTGAGTATGTTTTTGATTACACTATTGTTGCTGCTCAATATCCGGGAAGCGCTATTGGGGCCATAGCACTCTGCACTGATGCGTTCGTTCCAATCGTGATAAGGATGGGCTGAATCCTGAACTTCAATTACTTCAAGCCAAGCATTTTCACGTGGTGGTTGATAAAAATGACCGTGAATACAAATGTATTTTTTGCTCTTTTTTTCCATTCTTACATATCATGTTTATGAAATTCAATCTGTACAGTAAACACCGTACTATTGAATTACCTGTTTTGTCATTCTTCTAATTCAAACTCAGCCACTTCTTCATGCAGCTTTAAAATTGAAATTGAGAGTGGTGACAACACCATTGAAACTGAGTAGTCTTTGGAATGATATTTAACCGGAGAGGTGTGTAAAAAACCCTGGTTCAAAACACCACTTCCTCCATATTTTAAATTGTCTGAATTAAACAATTCGTTCCATGTTCCTCGTACCGGAACCCCGATTCGATAATGGCTCCTTGTCTCTGGCGTAAAGTTGCAAACGATAATCAGCGACTCGTCCTTTTTATCGGATTTGCGCATAAACACCATCACACTATTTTCGCGATCAGAATAATCAATCCATTCAAAACCTTTTCCTTCAAAGGCGAAATGGTACAATGCAGGCTCTGACTTATACAACCCATTCAAATCCTTCATCAGCGTTTGTATACCCTTATGAAAATCATTTCCCAACTGATGCCATTCCAGGCTTCCATCATGATTCCACTCGGAAGACTGACCAAACTCTCCACCCATAAACATGAGCTTCGTGCCCGGGTGCACGAACATGTAGGAGAACATCAAACGAAGGTTCGCAAACTTTCGCCATTCATCGCCTGGCATTCTTCCCAGCAATGAACCCTTGCCATGTACCACTTCATCGTGTGATAGAGGCAACATGAAGTTTTCTGTGAAAGCATAAATAATACTAAACGTGATGTCATTTTGATGATACTTCCGATAGATAGGATCGTCCTTAAAATAGTTGAGGGTGTCGTGCATCCAACCCATCATCCATTTTTGACCGAACCCAAGGCCACCAAGATAGGTCGGCTTTGATACACCCGGCCACGCAGTGGATTCTTCAGCTATCGTAATTGTATCTGGAAATGTTCCGTACACCACCTGATTAAATTCTTTCAGGAAATTGATTGCTTCAATATTTTCATTACCACCATACTCGTTTGGTATCCATTCTCCGTCCTTTCGTGAGTAGTCTAAATAGAGCATGGAGGCGACAGCATCAACACGTAACCCATCAATGTGATAATGATCGAGCCAATACAGTGCATTGCTGATTAAAAATGATTGTATCTCCGGTCTGCCGTAATTATAGATGTAACTGCTCCAATCTGGATGAAATCCCTTACGGGGATCGGCATGTTCATATAGATGCGTTCCATCAAATTTATAAAGGCCATGTACATCTCCTGGAAAATGTGAAGGCACCCAATCAAGAATAACACCGATATCCTCCTGATGAAATGCATCCACCAATTGCATAAATTCTTCTGGCGCTCCAAAGCGACTGCTCGGAGCAAAATATCCCGTAAGTTGATATCCCCATGATCCAAAAAACGGATGTTCCATGATCGGAAGAAATTCAACGTGGGTGAATCTCATCTCCTTTACATATTCCACCAGTTCTTTTGCCAGTTCGGTATAACTTAGTGAACGATTACCATCTTCTATCTTTCTTCGCCAGCTTCCTAAATGAACTTCATAAACTGAATAGGGTTTTGGTTTTCCTTCAAGTTTTTTTCGATCGGAAAGCCAAACAGAATCTTTCCATGTATGTGTTGGCTGCCAAATGATTGAGGCAGTCTTGGGAGCAACCTCTGCATACAATGCAAATGGATCGGCCTTCTCTAAATATTCACCGGTATTGGAGTGAATTGCGTATTTGTAAGCTTCTCCTTTATTAATGCCAGGAAAGAAACCTTCCCAAATACCAGACTCATCCCATCGTGGATTTAGTTTGTGCTGTCCATCTTGCCAATGATTAAAATTGCCTATCACTGAAATTGCTTTGGCATTTGGTGCCCAAACAGCAAAGTATGTCCCATTCTCTCCATTATGCAAGGCTGGATGAGCCCCAAGCTTTTCGTATAACTTAAAATGCTTACCACTTTTGAAGAGGTGCACATCAAAATCAGTTAACAACGAGAAGCTGTCACTACCTTCCTTCTTTGCCTTTTCCGACTTTTTTCCCATAACAAAACTTGATTTAAATTAGTCGATTGGATGCTATTATTTTTTTTGACGTTCTTCTTTTGCTAATGCATACCGTTCCATGTGATAGTAGATGCCTTTCAAGGGAATCACCACCCAATCTGGTCTGCTGTTGAGCTCGTAGCCAAGTTCGTAAATAGCTTTCTCAATTAGGAAGGTACGAATCAATGTCTCATTTTCATCTGAAAGTTTTGATCCCATCCCAACCCGTTCCATGTAAGCGCCCAGGTAAAAACGACTTACATAGTGTTGCCATTGGTCAGCCCAACTCATAAGAAATTCCAAGTCTCGATCGCGGTAATTTTCATTGAGCAATATTTTTCCGAAGGCAGCATAGTGAAATGAGCGCATCATTCCCGCCACATCTTTCAATGGGTTTTTCTTTAATCGTCTTTCACTAAAAGAAAATCCAGGCTCTCCTTCAAAGTCAATGATCACAAAATCTTTTCCTGTAAAGAGTACCTGTCCCAGGTGGTAATCACCGTGAACCCTGGTTTTGATGGCGTTGATCCTTGTCTTATGAACTTCGCCAAAGCATTCCAGCACTTCATCTTCGAGAGCTAAAACTTTTTTCGCCAATGTCTGCGTGTCCCCATCAAGTTTAGGTAAAGATTGACGAAGCAACTTAAATCGGTCATTAACAAGTTTCCGCAATGATGAATATAGTGAGCGCTGGTAATTACTTGTAAAAGTTTCAGGCGCAAAGGCGGGACTTGAGTTATCTGACGCTAATGCAAGGTGCATTTCGGCTGTTCGTTGACCCAATCGTACTACACGTTCGTAAAATCCACGACCAATAAATTCCTGAATCAATTCCGGTGCGTCATCAAATGATATCGATGCTTTATTAATAAACTTAGGTAGTTTTTCTTTCTTGGCTTTCACAATTACGCGCTCATAGAACCGGCCAACCGAGTCGATCGTCATATTCCACGCATCACCCTGGTTTTCTACTTTTTCTTGTAACAACCCGAAAACGATAACATTATTCTCTTTGTCACGATACTCAATGCTTCCGGCAAACTTTGGTGAGTTTCTGAAGCTTGTACTTTCCGATAAAAATCGAACAAGTTCAAGATCTGGGTTGATTTCTTTTTCTAGTTTGCGATAGAATTTAAAGAAAAACTGGTCATTGTAAATAATTGCCGTATTGCTCTGATCCGCTTTCAAAATTTTTGAGTCTATCTGTTCTGTGTTTAGCTTGGTGTATACTCCAGATTTGAATTCAAGCACACCCTCTTCATCTTTGACATTAATATTTCGTCCCATTCCGGCAAAGAGATAATCGCGAAAGGATTTATCATAACTACTATCCATAATAAATCCAGATTTGTCCTGGATCTCAGCCCGACATATCACACTCTGAGCAGTGTACTCAACTTTATCAAAAAGATTGTCGGAGGAAATGAACACCATGGGAAGAAAATACAATTCCGGCAGGCGCTGCACATAATGTACTTCCAGGATTGTAAGGAAGTGCGTAGTGCCTTCCACTTTTAGTGGAATGAATTTGTGGATACTGATTTTACTTACCGCTCTCGCCTTGCCTCCAAACCACCTGCATTTACGCATGAAAGGCTGAAGGATCTTCCGTTCTAAAACACGAATCTCATTGTAGTTATTAAAGATTTTCTCCCACGAGACTTCAGTTTTTAGCAAATGCAATTCGCCACTCCCAGGACTTTGGTCCGCTTTCTCAGAAACATCTGCCTGAAACCAGAAATGGCCGTAAGGTCCGATGGTGATGGAGTAATCATTTCCTTCTACGCTGCTAAATCTATTTTGACTAAATACTTCTGTGATATCACAATCTTTAAATCCTGAAAGATCAAGTGTTGTCGCCTGCGAAAATTGGGAAAGGTTGGCTACAACGATAATCCGTTGCTTATCGTAGCTACGAACAAATGACAATATTTTGGAATTTGTACTTTCAATAAACTTCATGTCGCCTCTGCCGAATACATTCAGTCGCTTGCGCATGGCCAAAACATTTTTGATCCACCACATCAATGATGATGGATTCTCCTCGTGACTTGCCACATTGACGGATTCGTATCGGTAAACAGGATCTGTGATGATAGGCAAATAAAGTTTCTGTGGATTGGCCACCGAAAAGCCGGCATTCACATTCATGTTCCATTGCATTGGAGTACGAACGCCAAACCGATCGCCCAAGTAAATATTATCGCCCATTCCTATCTCATCACCGTAATACAAAACGGGTGTTCCTGGCAATGAAAATAATATTGTATAGAGTAATTCAATTTTTCTTCGATCATTGTTTAGCAATGGTGCAAGCCGCCTTCGTATGCCCAGGTTGTGCTTGGCATCCGGGTCAGTCGCGTAGGCTTTGAATAAGTAATCTTTTTCCTCTTCAGTCACCATTTCAAGTCCAATCTCATCATGGTTTCGAAGAAAGATGGCCCATTGACTATTCGGAGGAGTTTGTGGAGTTTGCTCAATGATGTCTATGATCGGAAAACTATCCTCCGTTCTTAGTCCAAGAAAAAGGCGTGGCATGAGAGGATAATTGAAGTTCATGTGGCACTCCTTGCCATCACCAAAATATGAGGCAGCTTCTTCTGGCCACAAGTTCGCCTCAGCAATTAGTATTCTATCTTTATAATTCTTGTCTATGTGCCCTCTTAATTTCTTTAGAAAAGTATGCGTCTGCGGAAGATTTTCACAACTGGTACCTTCCTCTTCGTACAGAAACGGAACAGATGGAAGACGAAACCCATCAATTCCTAGCTTCATCCAAAAATCAACGATCTTAACAACCTCCAGATGAACATCAGGGTTATCAAAATTCAATTCTGGTTGATGACGATAGAAACGATGCCAGTAATATGCTTTCGCATCCTGATCCCATGCCCAATTCGAAGTTTCGTCATCAGAAAACATGACTCTCGCCTCCTTATATTTTTCCAGAGAATTGCTCCACACATAAAAATCCTTGAAGCGGGAACCGGACCTCGCTTTCTTTGATTTTTGAAACCAGGGATGCTGGTCTGAAGTATGATTGAGGATCAGTTCGGATATAACTCTAATCCCTTTATTGTGTGCCTCTCTTAGAAATTGCTTAAAGTCTGCAAGTGTTCCGTAATCAGGATGGATATCACAATAGTCGGTAACATCAAAGCCGTCATCTTTTAAAGGGGAGGGAAAGAAGGGCAACAACCATAGGGTATTTACACCAAGATCTTCCAGGTAATCTAACTTTTGTATGAGTCCTTGAAAGTCGCCTATGCCATCACCATTGCTGTCGTAAAAAGCCCTTACGCTAACCTCGTAAATGACAGCGTCTTTAAACCAAAGCGGGTCTTGTTTTCCGTTCGTCATAATTACATGTTGGACTCGTGTATCTCGATTTTGAATAAATGAAATGGCATTTTGTTTGGATTGATCTCAACAAAATTCCACTCCTGTGTCCATGTATAACGTTCATCCGTTACTACATCATGCAGCTTTATATTAATCTTATCGGTAAGTTTCAGTTTCTCTTTCGGTAGTTGCACATAACCGGATTGGTTTCCATGAGGATCAAGGGTAACAACTACCAAAAATATATTCTTAAGATCATCAGTTGCTTTGAGATAAGCAATTATGTTTTGGTTTTCAATTGAGCAGAGGTGAAAGTTCCAGGTGCTTTGCAGCGCTTCATTTTCATTCCTCGTTTTGTTGATAATGGATATTATATCCGTCATGCGATTGGTCTTTTTCCAATCATAATGACGAATCTCAAATTTCTCAGAATTGGAATATTCTTCCCTGCCTTCTATTGGCGTGTTTTCATTAAATTCATAGGCAGGTCCGTAAATTCCACAACTTGAAGATAGCGTTGCTGCCAGAGCATACCTTAAAATAAAAATGTTTTCTGATTGATTTTGAAGATGAAATGGTAGAATGTCGGGTGTATTAGGCCAAAAGTTTGGGCGGAAATAATTCCTTGAAGCGCCATTCACCAGCTCGTTCATGTACTCCGAAATCTCTCGCTTTGTTACACGCCAGGTGAAGTAGGTATACGATTGAGTGAATCCTACTTTCCCCAGAGATGACATTATCTTTGGACGTGTGAAGGCCTCCGACAAAAAGATGACATCTGGATTTACTTTGTGAACCTCATCAATAACCCATTGCCAAAACGAAATAGGCTTAGTATGCGGATTATCAATTCTAAATATAAAGATGCCCTGATCCATCCAATACAAAAACACAGATTTCAATTCTTCCCAAAGTGCTCTCCAGTCATCTGTTTCAAAATTAAATGGGTAGATATCCTGGTATTTTTTGGGTGGGTTTTCAGCAAACTGAATTGACCCATCAGGGCGTTGCTTAAACCATTCGGGATGCTCCTTTACGTAAGGGTGATCTGGGGCACATTGAAACGCAATATCCATTGCTATATCTATTCCAATTTTTTTGGCATCCGCGATCAGATTTTTGAAATCCTCTATCGTACCTAGTGCAGGTAAAATCGATTTATGTCCACCCTCATCGCTACCAATAGCCCAGGGCGATCCGAAGTCTTCTGGCTGTGAACGGACACTGTTGTTTTTTCCTTTCCGGTTTATCTTTCCGATCGGATGAATAGGAGGAAAATAAAGTACATCGAAGCCCATTGCAGAAATGCGTGGCAGCAATCTGGCGCAATCCTTAAACGTTCCATGCTTCCCCCCTTCCAGGGATGATGACCTTGGAAAAAATTCATACCAAGTACTGAACAAGGCCTTTTTACTTTCAACTAAAACCTCCTGCTCTCTATCGGCTGTTGTTTCGTTTTCAATTAGAGGATTTTCATGTACTACCTTTGAAAATTGCTCGCTTAACACCAATTTGACTGCCTGCGCATAATGAGTCTTGTCTTCCAGTTTTCGCACATACGTTTTGAGTGATGCGTTAGTATTTGAAAGTTTGTTTAATATGATGGCGCCTTCCAGAAGTTCTACATGAACATCAAGTTTTGCATCAGCTTTCTTCTTGAAACCATCAAACCAGGTTTCGAAGTGGTCAATCCATGCTGTAATTGTAAATAGATAAGCGCCTTTTTCTTCAACATAAAAAGATGCTTTCCACTCATCGTTCCAGAGAGGTAACATCTCAACTTCGTTCCATTCCTTAGCACCAGATTTCTTAAAAAGAACTTTTGCTCGAATGTGATCATGGCCATCACCGAAAATACTGGCGACCACGTCAACACGATCTCCGATTGTTCGCTTGGCAGGATAAAGACCGCCTTCAATTTGAGGCTGAATATCTTCAATGATAACACGTGATTTTCCTTTCAACATTGGATGGTTCATGAGTATCTTATTTCAATACAATACTTGAGTATGCGGGCACAGTTAATTCGCCATCTCGTAGTTTTCCAGAAGACCCGGAATCAAAATCAAGTTCATCAAAGTCTTTCAATTCATTCCCAAGGTTCACTGTAACTTCTACATCTGAAATATTGTGTACGACTAGCAACCTTTTTCCCTGATGCGATCTGACAAAGCTTATGATCTCCTGTTGAGAGATAGGTGAAAAATCAATTTCTCCAAAGGTTAATACTTCGCTGTCATTGCGATAGTGAATGAGTGTCTTATAAAAATTATACATGGAAGTAGCGTCTTCCTTTTGCTGAGAAAAAGGCACAACGGTTTTATCGGTACTTAATGTAGCTTCCATCCAATATGTTTGCATCTTATCTTTTCCGTTATAATCCCATACAAAAGGCTCTCTTATATAAATATCGGGGCCCATTATCGTTTCGTAGTTCATCACTTTATCTCCTAACATTCCAATCTCTTCACCATAATAGAGATAAGGTGTACCTGGAAGTGTTAGCAGAATACTTACAGCAATTTTTGACTTATCTGAATTCCCATTCAGTTCACTCATCAATCTTATCTGATCATGATTTTTTATGAAGGTGGCATCCAGAAAATCTTTATTGATAGAAGCATAGTAGTCGCTGATCTCTTTATACTTTTTTACAAAACCAACAGTATCCTTTCCAGCCAGCACATCCGCCATGATGGCGAATCCGATGTCAAAATTGAAGAGTGACGGAAGCCCTTTTAAATAGGGTGCCACTTCCTTTGCTTGCATCCATACCTCACCAACCAAATATACATCTGGTTTTATCTTAAGCATCTCTTCACGAAACCAAATCCAGAAAGCATAGTTGTCCTCATTTCGGTCATCTGGGAAAATATGGCGTGCAGCATCCAACCTGAAACCATCAACACCAATTTCTTCAAGCCAAAATCTGGAAATATCTACGATCTCATCTCGCACTTTTTGATTGTCGAGGTTTAGATCTGGGCAGAGTCCATTGAAATATCCATAGTATTGATCCTTTATGGTGTCACCATCTACAGGGTGCCACTTTCTTAAGTTGTAAGAATCAGCAGTGATGTTTTGTTTAAAAACTTGCTGCTTTATTGAATCCTTCTTGGCCCACACATAATAATCACGATAAGCATTATCAACTCCCTTGCTTGCTTCAATAAACCAGGGATGTTTATTGCCAGTATGGTTAATCACAAAATCGGTTATCACACGAATATTTCGTTTATGTGCTTCGCTTACAAAAGTTTTAAAGTCGTCAAGCGTTCCATAATCGGGATCAATATTTTTATAGTCTATTACGTGATATTTGTGGTAGGTGTCCGATGGCATAATAGGCATCAACCACAGTCCACCAATGCCAAGGTCTTGAAGATAATCAAGTTTTGAAGTTAGCCCTTTGAAATCACCCTTGCCATCTCCATCGCTATCAGCAAATGACATAACAAAGATTTCATAGTTTACTCCGTAGGGCCACTTAGTTACATTTTTCTCATGGTCAGAGCAAGCGAGCAGAAGAATCAAAAGAAAGATTAAGGCTCGTTCTATTCTTATATTCATTCTTTAATTTTTAATATTAGCGAACTGTACGGCTGCACATCCAATTGAGCTGAGAATGAACTGTCGAAGCCAATTTCGGTACCACTTCTCAGCAGATCTCTCGCGATGTAAACAACTTCTTTATCCAGCATTAGCCTATTGATTACCTCCTGTGAAAGCTGAATTTTTATGTGCTCAACTTTAGAAGTGAATCCAGAAATTATCAGCAACCTTTCATCACCAAAAGTTCGAACAAAGGCATGCACTTTGTCTGAAAAGTTGTTTGACTTTCTGTTAAACTCGGTCAAGTCATAATAGTCTCCCATCGATATCGCTTTGTTCTCAGTTGCCAGAGATAAGATATCAGCATACGCTTGTCGTAATTGTTTTTGTTCATTGCTCAACCCACCGCCATCAAATTTTCCACCGTTCACCCACTTTTGATGTTCGGGCACACCTACATAATCAAACCTGGAAGTTTGGCCGTCATCATCGCTAAATCCACTTTTACCAGTAGCAGGTTCTCCTACCTCCTGGCCAAAGTAAATCATCACCGGGCCCTTATCTATTGTTGCACTAATGACCATGGCAGGAACTGCTTTCCATGGATCGGTGGCAAAGAATTTTGAGGCTATGCGGTGCTCATCATGGTTCTCCATAAAATGCACCATCTTGCTATTGATGCCACTCAAGCTCACTTGAATCTTAGGAATATCTTCGGATGAAGATTTCTGATTGATCAATAGTCGAAGGGTATCATAAAGTTGCACCTTGTCGTATAAGAAATCAAATCGACCATTGTCGATATAATTCCTATACTGAGATGGATTATAGATTTCTGCAATGAAAATTATTTCAGAGTTCACTGCTTTTACTTGTGGTATAACCCAATTCCAAAATTCAACCGGCACCATTTCCGCCATATCACACCGGAAGCCATCCACTTTTTTGTTTGCCCAATAGATTAGTATATCCCGCATCTTCTCCCACGTGTTGGGTATGGGTTCAAAATATTTCTTCCTTCCTTGTTGAATGTCAATACCATAATTCAATTTTACTGCTTCAAACCATTCATTGATGCCGGGACTTGCTGTGAACTGATCGTTGCCTGAAACTTTTGCAGGCGTCTCTTCAAATTTGCCATCCTTAGTTTGAAATGAATTAGCACCTAATGGATTATAACCTTTGGGTGACTGGAATGATTGACCAGGCAAATAGTAGAAGTTATTGTTGGCTTTAAACTCGACCGTTCTATCATCTTCCTCTCCTAGGTCCACTACACCTTCAGGTTTCACATCGCTATGATAAACACGGGCTACATGGTTGGGAACAAAGTCTATTATTACTTTTACTCCTTGCGAGTGTGTGCGCGATACGAGTGCCTCGAATTCTTTCATTCTGCTCTTCACATCGACTGCAAGATCAGGACTAACATCATAATAATCTTTAATCGAATACGGTGAACCTGCTCTACCCTTAACCACATCTGCATCGTCCAACGGAATCCCATATGAAGTGTAATCGGTAATCAAGGCATGTTCAATCACACCTGTATACCAGATGTGGGTAGCGCCTAATCGTTTTATTCCATTAAGTGCCGTCTCATTTATATCATTGAATTTACCAACACCATTTTCTTCAAGCGTACCATGGATTTTGTTGGTTGTATTTTGATTCCCGAAAAGTCGGGTCATCATCTGATAGATTACAAGCTTTTGTCCGGAGGCTGTGGCCATAAGTGGTTTGTCTGGAATCTTCTCTTTAGGGGCAGAACAACCTAAAATAAACACTAAAAAGAGAGATAATTTGCTTGTTTTGAAGTACATAAAGTTAATCAAGATACAAGATAAAAATTCCTGTATCGATACGCACTAAGCAAGAATAACTTTGTAGAATTTATTGTAGGCTGTATTTATGCAACCGATTGCTGAGGATTAGACTAGATTCTTTTTGCTTCGATAAGAAATTAAGATATTCAATATAAGAACGGCAATGCAGATAGCAAGCCCAAGAAATTCTCTACTTTCTTCAATATAGGGATATTGCATCTTTGCAAGGTCATCAAAGAGCATGGACTTATTATCTGAGGCGAACCACTGTGACACTCCTGACCATAACATTGTGCAATAGCCTAGATAAAGCACCGACTGAACTATCATCACCTTTGGATAATACAATTTGAATGCAGCCATAACACACACAGCAGTCATTGCCGCATAAATGAGAATCCAAAGTAAGGGATCAGGATCATTGAATTGGACCCAAGTGAAAGCCAGAAACATGGTTGCTAAAGAGAAATGTAATATTTTCATATAATTAAAAATTAAAATATTGCCCCCGCAATTGTTGCAGTCATCATAGTAGCCAATGAAGCTGCCAGCATTGCGCGCAAGCCAAGTTTGGAAAGATCGCCTTGTCTGCCAGGAGCCATTCCACCTATTCCTCCTATTTGAATTGCAATAGAACTAAAGTTTGCAAAACCACAAAGGGCATACGTTGCTATGCGAATAGATTTTTCATCCAGTAAACCAGCAGCCTTCATTTGTGAAAGATCAACATAAGCAACAAATTCGTTTACCACCATTTTCTGTCCAAGCAAACTTCCTACTTGTAAAGTCTGGCTCCACTCCACTCCCATTGCAAATGCAAATACACGAAACACTTGCCCTAAAATATACTGAAGGGAAAATCCCTTAAAAGCTCCGTTCGTGCTGGTAATAACAAATTCATTCAGCCCAGTTAATGCTCCTACAAAATCAACCAAAATCCAATTGACCGCATAGATAATTGCTATAAAAGCAATCAGCATTCCACCAATATTTAGTGCGAGCTTTAATCCATCTGCTGCGCCCGTTGCTAAAGCATCAATCAGGTTTACACCAATGGCTTCCTTATTTACTTTAATGGATGAATCTATTTTGTCTGGCTCTACTTGAGGCATAAAAATTTTTGACAACACAATCGCAGCTGGCGCGTTCATGATGGAGGCACATAAAAGGTAAGTAGCAAAAAGAGTTTTTTCCTCCAAAGTACCACCACCCAGCAATCCAACATAAGTAGCCAATACGCTTCCGGCAATGGTTGCCATACCTCCAACCATCAGGCAGAAAAGTTCTGATCGAGTCATCGTTGCGATAAACGGTCTCACTAAAAGTGGCGCCTCAGTTTGCCCCATAAATATATTTGCGGCCGCTGAGAGACTTTCAGAACCGGATAATCGCATTGATTTAGTCATGATCCAGGCAAAACCGTAGACAATTTTTTGTAGGAAACCCAGATAGTAAAGGCCAGCAGTGACGGCTGAGAAAAAAATGACAGTAGGCAGCGCCTGAAATGCAAAAATGAAACCCAGGTTGGAAGTATCGTCTGCCAATTCCCCAAACACAAACCTCGAACCTTCCTTAGCAAAGCTTAGGAAGATCACAAACTTTTCACTGACAAATTCAAATCCAAGCCGCACGAAGCCAACCTTTGCAATAAGAAGGCCTATTACAATCTGGATGATAAGACCCACTACAACTAATCTCCAATCAATTTTTTTTCGATTTCCGGATAACAGGAAGGCAACACCAACTATAAATAATAAACCAAATAAGCCCCGCAGGTAATCCATTCAGCTAAGAGTTTGGTTGACTTTTAATTGAGAAATTTGTCAATTTCTTTTTCCCAGCTCATCTCTGAGTTTCGCGGCACGTTCGTAATCTTCTTTTCCAATAGCGTCTTTCAATAGCTCATTAAGCTTATCTACGGAGTAGTTTTTAAAGTCATCACCCTTTTTAGTAGTATCCTTTTTGCCCTTTATCTTAGGCTCTTGTTTAGTTTCAGCCTTTTCTTTCTGTTCATCTTCTTCTTCATCAGTCAACACAATGCCTGCCTCTGCAAGTATATTCTCGTAGGTTGAGATGGGAGCATCAAACCTCAATCCAATGGCTATGGCATCAGAAGGTCGTGCATCCAACTCTGTTTTTTTCAACCCATCTGTGCAAATAATTTTAGCAAAGAAAACACCTTCCTTTAAATCTGAGATCACAATCTCTTCCACATGAAAATGAAATGAATTCGCAAATGCTTTAAATAGGTCATGTGTCATTGGTCGATTAGGAATAATTTTCTCAATCTCAATCGCGATGGCTTGCGCTTCAAACATTCCAATTATTATAGGTAACCTTCGCTTTCCATTTGCTTCACCGAGAACCAAAGCAAATGAGCCTGTCTGCGATTGACTGGAGGATAGACCTAGTATTTCTAATTTTATCTTTTTCACGAAATTATTTTGCCGTTTTAATCGCTTCAGTCAATTTAGGGATTATGTCAAAAGCATCACCCACAATACCATAGTCCGCTGCTTTAAAAAATGGTGCATCAGCATCCTTGTTGATTACCACTATACATTTAGATGAATTCACCCCCGCAAGGTGTTGTATCGCACCTGAAATTCCAATCGCAATATATAATTGGGGCGCTACTTTTACGCCCGTTTGTCCTACATGTTCGTGATGAGGTCTCCAGCCCATATCCGAAACGGGCTTGCTACAGCCAGTTGCTGCATGAAGGACTTTCGCCAGCTCCTCTAGTGGTCCCCATTGCTCAGGTCCCTTCATCCCTCTTCCGCCTGATACAACTATCTCAGCTTCAGGTAGTAATATATCACCAGTGGCCTTCTCAGTGGAAGTTATTTTTGCATTAAAGTCTGCCTCTGGTAAGGCGACAGAATAAGCTATCACTTGCGCTGTTCCACCAATTTCCTTTGCTTCGGCTGCATTCTTTTTTATCGCAATTACCTTCTTACTATTGGATAGCTCCACAAAAGCAAAAGCTTTGCCCGTGTAAATACTTTTCTTAACTAAGAATCCAGCGCTGGTATTGGGCAATTCTACAACATTTGTTGCCAAACTAGCATCGATCTTGGTGACAACA
>JAENVX010000431.1 GCA_016650355.1 Bacteroidia bacterium
CTCCTAAATCGCGCCACGTCTCGCGGATTTCTTTTTTCTCAGTGTCAAGCACGACTACTCCAAAATCTGTGGACGCATAGGCTATTGTCCCTGACACAGAAATGTGATTTATGGATCGTGAGCCAGTTATACCGGAGGTTGTTCTAAGTGCTTCGAGGCTGGTGATTTTATTGTCTTCCAAAAATTCAATTGTGCCATCCTGATAACCAATAAGCAAGATTCTTTTTAACACATCATTAGCCAAACAATTTACTCCAATCCCATGTAGTCCATTTAATTTTGTAATGCTCCCGGTTGATTTTTCTTGGGTGTCGACATACATTAAACCAAAATCTGCTGCACCATACACATGCTCTCCCAATTCTGCGAGGCTTCCTATCTTCGAGTAGTTAAGGTGCAGCCTCCAGGCCCCGAGCGGAATGTTGTTTTCTTGAGCAAAGATGGTGACAGAAAAAAATATGAGGCCACCAAAAAGAAAACCGCGCATCGTTCCTTAATCCTTATGGTGACGGTTCATCCCTTCTAAAAATGCGCCTCGACTGCGAGCTTCGTATTTATCCTTTTCACCCAAAACCACTCGCGTTTTACTTTCTGAAAGTCTAAAAGAAAAAGAAGCAAGCTCTCCTGTTTGGGCACAAATGGCATGGACCTTTGTAACAAACTCTGCAATAGCAAGAAGCTGAGGCATAGGACCAAATGGTTTGCCTTCAAAGTCCATATCCAGACCGGCTACAATCACACGCTTACCATTATTTGCCAGGGTGTTACAAACTTCTACTATTGATTCATCAAAGAATTGAGCCTCATCAATACCCACTACATCGCAATCTCCCGCCAACAGGAGAATATCATTTGCAAAATTCACAGGGGTTGAACGAATTTCCCGCTCAGCATGTGAGACAATTTTTTCAGAATGATAACGCTTATCAACGGAAGGTTTGAAAATTTCTACCTTTTGCTTCGCAATCAGCGCTCGGTTTAACCTGCGGATTAGCTCTTCGGTTTTACCCGAAAACATACACCCACAGACAACTTCAATCGATCCTGATTTTGCCGAGTCCAAGTTTCGGCCCAGATGAGGTTCAACAAACATGACGCAAGTTAAACGTCTGTTGATGATAGTCTATATCCTATGGTCGCTTTTTCGAAATTAAGGTTTTCTATCACTATCTTTAGAACTGAATTTAATGGATTTGTTCAACCGGAAGCCGCTAATTATTGAATTAGCTACAAAAGTTTATAAAATGAATGTGTTAAGTGGAGCATTGATTTCTATGAATGAAGGACTATACGTATGGAAGACAAAATAAATAGTAAGGCAGTTGATAAGTATAGCAAGGCCTTTGCGGATAAGGTGTCTGGCTCATTTTTCTCTAACAAAGAAACCATTTCCGGACCTGAAATATTAAATCTTTGTCAGATCCGTCAAGTGAATTTATTTGTGATTCGGGACTTGATGAGAAGCTGGCAGAAAGAAAGTCAAAAACTCAAAAGTCCGTATTTCAACTATAATTCAAACGAAGTAAGAGAAGCTCTGACACAGTTTCAAAATGTGCTTTCCAACCATATTTCTATTTCCAAAGATTTTTTCGTACCCGTTCTGTCAAAGGCCGTACACCAAACAATTATGCTGGCGTTGGATCCTTATGATTTTTACTCCGACACGTTGGACAAAGAAAGTAAAGCCCATATTAAGGTTGCAGAGTTAAAAAATGAAATCAAATATTTAAAAATTAATTGTCAACCGCTAGAGAAATTAGTAGCTCACCTGGAGGAAAAGAAATTAGAAATTATTTCGGGCAATGAGGCTTTCGCATTGCTTGATCACATACTGGAAGAAGTAAATTTTACCCCGGAGGACGTTGATGCCTACTTAACCAAATTTTCCGAAGTCATTCCTACTTCCGTGGAAATGTTATATGAAAGTGCAACAGTGAGCGTCCCAAAAAAGATCAGGCAACAAGTTCCATCAAAAGAAGTCAAAACTATTGCAGACGATTTTCAAAAAATCCAAAGCATCAAAGAAAAGCTTACTATCAATCAAAAGTTCATGTTTACCAAAATACTTTTTAGCGGAGACTTTGATTTATTCACGCAAACGATTGATCAGTTAGACAACTTTGATTCGTTAAAGCAAGCCACTCAATACTTGGAGACAAACTACACCTTGTGGGATAGAGAAAGCGAAGAGTATGAAGAGTTTTTGCAGTTAGTGGAGAAGCGGTTTAGCTGATTCAACGCCCTACTTTCCAACTCCTTTTTACGCTTATTTGTCATACCCTTTGAAATAGCATTCCTTACAACTTGTACTTAACTCTCGTGTGCTCTTTACAAATATTTGTTTTTCTTTGTATCCAAAATTCAAATTAATTCTATGAAAATTTCAATTCTTTGTGCTGTTCTCCTGGCTAGTTCAACCTTATTCGCTCAATCCAAGAAAGATTTACAAAATGAAGTATCACGGCTGAAGGCTGAAACTCAGGCACTTCAATTGGAGATTGATGAATTGAAAAAGCCTATTGAAGTTCAACTTACAAACAAGCACGCTAAAGCCAGCTATGGATTAGGGGTATTGGTCGCCTCTAATGTGAGAATGCAAGGTGGAGATTCGTTGTCATTGGATTTCATGATTGAGGGCATAAAAGATGTTTTTAAAAATGAACCGTTACTTATGCAACAGCAGGAATGTTCAAGCATTGTTCAACAATACATGCAAGAAGCTGCCGAATATAAATCAACTGTAGCCCGATCTGAAGGCGAACGTTTTCTTGCAGAGAATAAAAATAAGGAAGGCGTGAAAACTACTGCAAGTGGCTTGCAATATAAAGTCATTACAGCAGGGAATGGAAAGGCCCCACTAGTGACTGATAAAGTAACTGTTCATTACACTGGTAAACTTCTGGATGGAAGTGTTTTCGATAGTTCTGTTGAGCGTGGCGCTCCTTCTACTTTTGGTGTAACCCAGGTGATCGCTGGTTGGGTTGAAGCCTTGCAATTAATGCACGAAGGGGATAAGTGGATATTGTTTATTCCCTACAATCTTGCGTATGGCGAACGCGCGCACAGCGCGCAAATCCCGGCTTACGCAACATTGATTTTCGAATTGGAGTTAATTAAGGTGAATTGAGGCATTGAAAGCTTATCAAAATCTACCTTAATTTTTTTAACATTTTAGCCTCGCTGCAATACCTCTCCGCGATGTGCATCAAGCTTCAGTAATATAAATAGCAAGATTGTAAAGCCCCACAGCGCTGATCCACCATAGCTAAAAAATGGAAGCGGTATGCCTATCACAGGAAAAAGGCCTATGGTCATGCCAATATTGATGGCGAAGTGAAAAAAGAAAATACTGGCTACGCTATACCCATACGATCGGGCGAAACGGCTCTTCTGCCGTTCAGCTATGAATATTACCCGAAGCAAGAGCGCAACAAATAGTGAGATGGTCGCAAAGCTACCAAGCCATCCATACTCTTCACCAATGGTGCAAAAGATAAAGTCTGTACTTTGCTCCGGTACAAAATCAAACTTAGTCTGAGTCCCTTTCAAAAATCCTTTTCCATAAAATCTTCCGCTCCCTATTGCAATTTTTGATTGGGTAACATTCCAACCATACCCAAGTGGATCGGCATCGGGATTGATTAATGCTTTAATCCGGTTTTGTTGATGAGGTTTCAATACATCGGTAATCACATAGTCTACACTTTCAATGACACCCATAATTATTACCGCGCCAACGGTAAGAATGGCAATCCTCTTAATCTTCTTTTTTCCAAATGCTATAAGCATGATAAGTGCGATTACGATCGCTCCATGCAAATAAAGTTGATTAGGTATTAGCAAAGTGAGTATAAAAATCGCAGCCGCACAGATTCCAACTACCAAGAGGAACGGAGACATTCCTTCCCGAAAGAAGACCAAAATAAAGCAAGTGAATACCAGTAAAGTACCAATGTCTTTTTGCGCCAGAATCAATAGCATTGGTACACCGATGAGGCCGAACAAAACAAGTTGCATCTTGAAATTATCCATTCGAAAGCCAACAGATCCCATGTATTTTGCTACTGCCAGGGCTGTTGCAAACTTGGCAAACTCAGAAGGTTGCACGCCAAACGAACCGATACCAATCCAGGACTTATTCCCTCCTACCTCTTTTCCTATAATAGGTACCATCACCAACAATGCGATAACAAGCCCATAAATTAAATAAGCAAACACTTCATAGAATCGCATGTCCACAATTATAATCCCCATGATGATGACTATACATGCAGCCATGAAGAGTAATTGCCGACCAGAGTTAATAGATAAGTCCCAGATTGTTTGTTTAATAGTTTCATCATATACCGCAGCAAAAATATTTATCCAACCAAGTGTTACAAGCGCGAGGTAGAGCATCACTGTTACCCAATCTAACTTACCCGATATGTTGTCGTCCCTTCTCACTTACTGGCTACAAAAACTTACCATTTAAGACATATTGTTCAATATGCGGCCTCTTCGTTTGGCCGAGCAAATATTTTTCGATCATTAGACTTGCTATTGAAGCCGCTGCACGAGCTCCCTGCCCTGCATCTTCCACATAAACAGAAATGGCGATCTTAGGATTATCACGTGGTGCAAAAGCAATAAATACGGAATGTGAAGGCAGCGGATCGTTTTGCACCGTTCCCGTTTTGCCACATACAATCACATCAGCCAACTTGGCCCTGTATTGCGCTGTGCCCGACTCAACCACTTGTTGCATGGCATCTACGGCAATATTGAAATAAGAAGAATCTATTGTTGTATAATGCCGCTCCATATATTGCGGCAGTGGCTTGGCATCTTTTCCGATCTCCTTTACGAGATGCGGAATATAATAAAAGCCGCGATTGGCAACGGTAGCAGCAAAGTTTGCCATTTGAATGGGCACCACAAGATTTTCACCCTCGCCAATCGCGATTGAGTATATATTAGAAAATTTCCATGGGCGATTGCTATACGCGCGATCATAGTATTCAGGTGTTGGAATCAATCCTCCTTTTTCATTCGGAAGGTCAATGCCTAATATGCTGCCAAAACCGAAACTGTTGATGTGTTTATTCCATTCTGCCAAACCGATTCGTGTATCATCATACGGTGAATTGGAAATACCTTTGTTAAGCATTTTTCGAAGTACCCCAAGAAAATAAGGATTACAAGAATTTGCGATCGCTCCTCTCAAATCTTGATTATCATGACCTTCATGACAGCCTATTAATGTTTTATCGCAACGTATTCGAGTCTCTGGTGTAATCACTCCTTCCTGGAGCGCTGTCATAGCCTGTGCTACTTTAAATATAGAGCCTGGGCGATACTGCGCCATCAATGGGCGATTGAATAGTGGTTTGAGTGTGTCATTGCTTATCAATTTAAAATTGGAACCATACAATCTCCCCGTTAATAAATTTGGATCATAGGAGGGTCCCGAAACAAGCGATAAAATTTCACCAGTTGATGGTTCAATGGCCACAATACTTCCAGCTTTCCCATTCAGTAAAAACTCAGCATACTGTTGCAGGTCCAAATCAATACCTGTTACTAAATTTTGACCCGGAATTGAAAGTGTATCGTATTTACCATTGCTAAAAGATCCCTTCTCAATACCCTTTACGTTGCGCAACTTCCTCTTGACACCGCTCTTGCCACGCAATTGTTCTTCGTAGAATAATTCAACTCCACTCTGGCCAATATAATCGCCTTGTTTGTATATTTTTAATTCATCACTCTCAAGCTTTCCTTTACTGATTTCGCTCACGTAGCCAAGTGCATTAGCAAGCCCGGCCGTAGAATATGCGCGTGTCGTTCTCGCCTGAATATAAAAGCCCGCGAACTCATCCAGGTTATCTTGAATCTTAGCAAAGTCGTTATTAGAAAGTTTGTCAATAAAAAGAGTAGGCTTGTAGGGTGAGTACTCCTTTCGTGCCCTGAGCTCCTTGAATTTTTGACGTAACATTTCTTTAGATAGACCGAATACTTCACAAAACCTTACAGAGTCAAGGCCAATCGTTTCTTTTGAAATAATTTGCAAGTCGTACTCGGGAGTATTATAGACGATGAGTTTTCCGTTGCGATCATATATTAAACCTCGAAAAGGGTACTCCACTTGTCTTAAAATGGCATTGCTGTTAGCCAAATCTGCATAGCGGCTATCGAGCACTTGAATAAAAAATAATTTTATCAGAAAGATTATACCTACTAATACAAAAACTACCTGAATTATTTCCTTGCGCCACTCATTCATACTCTTCTTCTTTCAGTTGTTAATAATTGAAGAATCACCAGCACGATCATTGTAAAAAGAACACTAAATAGTATTTTTAAAGATGTATGTCCAAAATTATGAAACCCTCCCGCTTCGATAATAAATAACATAATGTGATGAAAGAGGACAAGGGGAAGAGTGTATACTAAAAACCATTGAGTGCCATTGGCCTCTAACGTAGGTCTAGAATTTGCATCATACCCACCTTGGGGAGTGATCACACCCAACCAATAGTTTCTCAGGTAAGAAATTAACACCAGCGAGCTTGCATGAACTCCCAGACTGTTGTAAAAAATATCAACTATAAATCCGGTAAAGAAGCCTATTAATGTCAGAGCCAGTATGTTGGTTTCTACTGGCAGGAAGAGAATAAAAGCCACGTATAAAAAACAAAAGGCTGTACTGAAAAGGACAAGGTTTTTGAGCAGCATTACCTGTATCAACAAGTAAAGAAAAAATGAAATAAATATCCAGACTCCAGACCGTGTCATTTAGGTTCGCCAATGGTTTTTAGTTCTAAAGAATCTTTTTCACTTTTTAGATTACTTCTTACAATTTCTACGAAAGAAAGCTTTGTAAAATCCTGCGCGAGTTCAATTCGGATGTTGTGAAACGCGGCTTCTTCACTCAACCTTACATCGCGGATGATGCCAACAAAAACCCCTTCTGGGAATACAGCATTAAACCCTGATGTAACAATAGTGTCTCCGACCTGAGGAGTTACATGCCGCGGAATGTAGAGGAAATTCGCAAAACGCGCATCAACTCCATCCCATTGCACTGTACCAAAATTTTCAGTCCTCTTGATAACGCTGGAGACTTGTTCATCAACATTTAACAACGAAATTAATACTGAATAATGTTCAGAAACGGATTTGACTTTACCCACAGCACCAACCGAACTAA
Organism: Bacteroidia bacterium; assembly: GCA_016650355.1. Classification (GTDB taxonomy): domain Bacteria; phylum Bacteroidota; class Bacteroidia; order Cytophagales; family Cyclobacteriaceae; genus ELB16-189. The sequence continues at coordinate 7,193 of JAENVX010000431.1, forward strand.
TGGCGGCCATCCCTGGCCTAATCCCATCATCGCTTCCTTTGTTGATAGTAATATAGTTTTTAAAAAAACTAGAAGTGGTGTTCACAACCTTCGCACTGACGTAATCAAATCGGTTGATAATTGCTGGATCCTTTATTTCATGAGTCTCAAGTGAATAAAAACTCTGATTACGCTTTTCTAATTTCGTACGAAGTTCTGCATTTTCATCTGCCAATTCGTTGTTAATGTCACGCAATGAAAAATATTCACGTACGCCATTTGAAAATCCAACGATATTTGCAGCTAGTCGATTTGATGAATTAAAATAACTTGCACTCTGGTATTGATTGTTTTGAACGATCAACCAGGCACAAACTAATTCTAAAACTAAGAAAGTGAAGAAGGCTCTGTATTCGTAAAAAAATCTAAGAAGGCGATCCATTCAAATCTATTTACGATATTGGATTTAGATATTGACATTGAATTGACCCTGAATTCCAAAATCATAATCTTCAATCACAAATTATGTTAGGTCATCAATACCTTTCGATAATGGGCAAGGTTTTTCAATGCAGCTCCGGTTCCACGCACTACAGCTCTCAGCGGATCTTCCGCTACGTGGATTGGTAGCTTTGTTTTTAAAGCGAGTCGTTTATCTAACCCTCGAAGCATAGCTCCTCCACCTGTTAAATATATCCCACGCTCATAAATATCAGCTGAAAGTTCAGGAGGTGAAAGCTCTAGCGCCTTAAGAACGGCTTCCTCAAGTTTCGAGATCGATTTGTCTAACGCAAAGGCAACTTCTGAATAAGAAATTTTTATGGTCTTAGGGATGCCTGTCATTAGATCACGTCCTCGGATTTCATAATCGTCTGGACCATCATCAAGCTCAGTCAACGCGGACCCCACTTCAATTTTCACACGCTCGGCAGTCCTTTCTCCAATCAATAGGTTGTGTTGCCTGCGCATGTAATCAAGAATATCGCGATTGAATGTATCACCTGCAATTCTTATAGACTGATCACATACGATGCCTGAGAGCGCGATAACAGCTATATCCGTTGTGCCCCCACCAATATCCACAATCATGTTTCCAATGGGTTGCTCGATATCAATACCTATTCCTATCGCAGCTGCAATTGGTTCATGTATCATATATACCTCTTTGGCATTAGCATGTTCGGCTGAGTCGCGAACAGCGCGCTTCTCAACTTCCGTAATGGCAGAGGGGATACAAATCACCATTCGTAACGAAGGTGGAAAAAGTCTCCTGCCTGTATCAAGCATTTTTATCATTCCACGTATCATCATCTCAGCTGCGTGGAAGTCTGCGATTACGCCTTCTTTCAACGGCCGAATTGTCTTAATGTTGTCATGCGTCTTCTCGTGCATTTGCATGGCCTCTCGCCCAATAGCCAATACTTTTCCGGTTGTCTTATCAATAGCAATGATGCTGGGTTCATCAACAACAACTTTGTCCTTACTAATGATCAATGTGTTTGCAGTGCCAAGATCAATGGCAATATCGTTGGTAAAAAAATCAAAAAGTCCCATTCGGTTTTAGTCCTCCTAAAGTAAAAATTAATGAAGCCCCAAATTACAGAAATAATCCGGTCAATTTTAAGTTCATCAAGCCGAAAACTTACACGCCTAGTGTTTGAAATGACGAGTGCCCGTGAAGACCATTGCCATTTTGTGCGCGTCACAGTATGCAATGGAGTCTGTATCTTTGATGGACCCACCTGGTTGGATAACAGCTTTTATGCCATGGTTACCTGCAATCTCAACACAATCCGCAAAGGGAAAGAAGGCATCCGATGCCATAACAGCACCGCTAAGATCAAAACCAAAGGTGGCAGCCTTTTCAATGGCCTGATTAAGAGCATCCACCCGACTGGTTTGACCAACTCCGCTTGCTAAAAGCTGCCCCCCCTTCGCCAAAATGATGGTATTCGATTTTGTGTGCTTACAGATTTTACTGGCAAAAAGCAGCGCTTGAGTTTCGGAAGGAGAAGGTGATAATTTTGTTACGACTTTCAAGTCCTCTTTTGCGTCCGTCTTAAAGTCAATGTCCTGCTCAATCACTCCATTTAGTAAGCTCTTGAATTGTTTTATTTCCGTTAAAGATTGATTTTGCTTTAGGATGATTCTATTCTTTTTGGATTTTAATACTGCCAATGCTTCCGGTGAATAATCGGGTGCAATTAAGATTTCAAAAAAGAGTTTGTTGATTTCTTCTGCAGCTTCCAAATTAACTGTTGCATTCGTAGCAAGTACTCCACCAAATGCCGAGATGGTGTCGGCCTGAAAAGCTTTTAGGTAAGCGTCCTTCACAGTTGAGGCAATCGCTACCCCGCATGCGTTAGTGTGTTTAATAATGGCAAACGTAGTTTCGCCATCAAATTCCCTTACCAGGTTGACAGCAGCATCGACATCCACAAGGTTGTTATAAGAAAGCTCTTTACCATTGAGCTTCTCAAAAAGTTTGTCAAGTTCACCAAAGAAAACACCCGTCTGATGTGGATTTTCACCATATCGTAACACCTGACCTTGCTGAATGCTGCTTTTGAAACTTGGAATATTTTGCTCCTTATTGAAATACTTGAAGATAGCGCCATCATAATGAGAGGTTACATCGAATGCGAGTGAAGCAAACCTTTTTCTATCGGAAAGTTCGGGTGCGCAATTCTTAGCCTTCAACAATTGAAGAAGCTCATCGTATTGATTTCGCGAGGAGATAATCAACACGTCCTTAAAGTTTTTTGCTGCTCCACGTATCAACGCAATGCCCCCAATGTCAATTTTCTCAACGATTTCCTCTTCGTTTCCTCCCTTTGCAACTGTCTCTTCGAAAGGATATAGATCAACAATGACAAGGTCAATTGGGGAAATCTCGAATTCCTTTGCTTGATCCAAATCACTTTGATCATCTCTTCTATAAAGAATCCCTCCAAATACGGATGGATGGAGTGTTTTAACGCGCCCACCAAAAATGGATGGGTAGCCAGTTAGTTTTTCAACAGGGATAACTCTATGTCCAAGCTTCTCAATAAATTCTTGTGTACCTCCCGTAGAGACAAACTCCACACCTTGGTCGGCCAGAATTTTAATAATGGGCTCAAGGTTATCTTTATAAAAAACAGAAATAAGAGCGCGGGTAATTTTTCGTGAACTCATAGGTAGATTTGAACGGCAAAAGTGTGTTTTTTCACGCAAAGGCACAAAGCTCGCAGAGAAATGATCAAAGATTATTGACAATATCTTGCGCTATTTATAGAGTAGCTTAACTTAAGCCATATAGATTGTTGCGCTCTTCAAACTCTTCTGATTCAATGGTGAAATCATCAGCATCCAACAGAGCAGGAAACTTATCGCGATAAGAAAGCAACGTGTTGGCGTTGATCTCCAATGATTTGATTGCTTCGCCACCATCTAAAGTAAAAATCGAATCACCTTTTGGGCTGATGATAGCCGATTGACCATTGTATTCTATACCACTATCATCTGTGCCCACACGGTTAACACCGACAACGTAGCTTAGATTTTCAATTGCCCTAGCCTTTAATAAAGTATCCCATGCATTGATTCTAATCATTGGCCAGTTGGCCACGTAGATCATGAGGTCATAGGTGGGTTTTTTTAATGAAGCATTCCAACGGTTGCGGCTCCATACCGGAAAGCGTAGATCGTAACAAATCAATGGACAAATCCTCCATCCCTTCCAGTGCCCAATCAATAGGCTCTCACCTTGTGTAAACACCTGATGCTCCTCAGCGAGGCGAAAGAGATGCCTTTTGTCGTAAGTTTTGAAGGTTCCGCCTGGCTCCATCCACAACAACCTGTTGTAAAATCGGTCGTGTACGTTGGCGATAAAGCTACCAAGAATTAATGCTCCAGTTTGGTCAGCCATCTGCTTCATCCACTTAAACGTGCGCATGTTCATGTGCTCGGCCAGCTTTCCTGCCTTCATACTAAAGCCGGTGGTAAACATTTCGGGCAGCACAATAACATCAGTAGATTGACCGATCTGCCATATTTTTTCTTCAAACATGGCCAAATTGGCTCCAATATCCTCCCAATGAAGATCTGACTGTATTATTGTGATTTTTAAATCCTGCATAGCTACCTGTGAAGCGGAGTGCAAAGAAAACAATACGAAGCCAAATATCGAACCCTTTGAGTTATTAAATCTGGTTAAAGCTTCCTAAGAATATCTCCAGCCTTTTTTAAGGTCTCTTCCCCCTTCGCAAAACAAAAACGCAGGAGCTTGTGATCGGTTTTATCCTTATAGAATGCTGAGACAGGTATTGGGGCAAGTTTCAGCTCTTTGGTCATCCACTCCGCCATTTCTTTATCTGACTTTTCTGAAACGGATTGATAGGATAGCAGTTGGAAATAGCTGCCGTGACATGGCAGGGGCTTCAACGAAGTACCTTTAATCTGCTCTAAAAAGAAATCTCTCTTCTGCTGAAAAAATGTTCCCAGGTGAAGATAGTTTTCTTGATCAGTAAGGTATTCCGCCAACGCAAGCTGAACGGGATTGTTTACGCTAAAAGTAACGAACTGATGTGCTTTGCGAATTTCTCTGGTGAGATAATCGGGTGCTACGGCATATCCCACTTTCCAACCTGTAGCGTGAAATGTTTTGCCAAAAGAAAAGACTGCTATGCTTTGAGAAGCCAACCCTGGATACTTTAATACACTTTGATGAACAAGTTTGTCAAATATCAGTCTCTCATAAACCTCATCACTGAGGACTATCAGTCCATGCTTTAGTGCTATTTCTTCTAATGCCTTCAAATCCTGTTCGGTCAATACCGCCCCAGTTGGGTTATGGGGAGTATTGATCATGATCATCTTTGTACGAGGTGTGATCTTTTCTTTCACCAGCTGCCAATCGATAGAAAAGTTAGGTGGATTTAAATTAATCTGTATAGGTATTCCTCCATTCAATCTGATGGATGGATCATAGGAATCATATGCGGGGTCGAATACTATAACTTCATCACCCGGGTTCACTATGGCTGCGATAGTTGAAAATATTGCTTCTGTGGCTCCTGCAGTGATCGTTACCTCGGTTTCAAAATCCGTTTGTCTATTAAACGTTTTGTGCACTACCGAAGCAATTGATATTTGTAAAGCCGGCACTCCAGGCATAGGGGCATATTGATTATGGCCAGCCACCATGTATTGATGAATAAGTTCAACTAGCTTTTCGGAAACCGGAAAATCGGGAAAGCCTTGCGAAAGATTGATCGCACCATTCTCCAACGCCATGCGCGACATGACGGTGAATATGGAAGTACCTACTTCAGGGAGGCGGGACTTAATTTGCTGCATCTTAATAATTTCTATCTCCTCAATGGCGCCAAAATACGATACTCAGTATCCACATCACCTTTGCTGATATCGGCCAATTTCCCTTTGAGCATTCTCTTTTTCAATGGAGTGAGATAATCAATAAAGAGTTTGCCCTCAATATGATCATACTCGTGCTGTATGATACGTGCCCTCATGCCATCAAACTCCTCTTCCTGCAACTCCCAGTTTTCATCGTAATACCGGATCTTTATTTTTGCTTTACGTGATATCTTCTCGCGAATGTTGGGGATACTCAAACAACCCTCTTCAAATTCCCAAGGGTCACATGATTCTTTCAAAAGCTGCGCATTGATAAACACCTTTTTGAAATCATGCAACTCCGGCTCCTCGTCCAACGAAGTGCCATCCACTATAAACAACCTAACCGCTTTACCAATTTGAGGTGCCGCAAGCCCTATACCATGGGCAGCCGTCATTGTATCAAACATGTCTTGCACTAATGTTTTTAGATCAGCGCCCTTTTTTATATCCAGCGCTTTCTTTCGCAACACGGCATCACCGTACACCACAATGGGAAAAATCATTCCTTAAGAATTATTTAAACCACAAAGTTAATGATTTATGAAATATTTAGGTTGTCGTTTTTGCAAGTAAGATCGGAATAACAAGAGTTTCTGATGCTACCGCTTCGAATCCATATAGGATTGAAGAATTATGGTAGCACTAATCTTGTCTACGTTTCCTTTCACCTGCCGATCTTTTTTCTTCATCCCCCCTTCAATCATCACGCGCTGTGCCATAGAACTTGTGAATCTCTCATCAACAAGGCTAATTGGTATTTCAGGAAAGGTATTTTTAAATGTTTCCACAAACTTCCTTACTGCAGGCGCGGTTTCTGAATCCTGATTATTCAATTGCTTGGGCAAGCCAATCGCCACTTCATCAACCACTTCCTTTTGAAAATACTTTTTAAGATACCCTATAAGTGCCGAGGTTTCAACAGTTTCAAGTGCTGTTGCAATTATCCGTAATGGATCCGTGACGGCCAGACCTGTTCGCTTTGTTCCGTAATCAATAGCCAGAATTCGACCCATGGAGGTGGTCTGAACGTTAATTGAATTTTACTTTCTCAAAGAAAGCCTGCTTCACAGTGTTCTCTAGGGCCATGGCCTTGGGAAAAAGAATTTCATTTTCAATGCGAGCATGTGTTTTCAAACTTTTCTCAAACTCAATCAGCTCTGAGAAAATTACCTTTACATGTAGGGGAGCGCTTGGTACTAAATGATAGTCTTTTGTTATCCTTCTTATACCTTCCATCTCATCATCATGTGCTTCGTGCTCCATTGCAAATTTCTGCAGGGAACTGCGCTCGATCATATAATATAGCTTAGAAGGATTTGATATTACTTTTTGAGCTCTCTCAAGTGTTTTGATATACCTAAATAAAGTGTCTTCTTCTTCGTAGATGTGATGAATAAAGTCTTCCAAGAAAAGTGGAAATACCGTTTTCAAATCCCGCTCAACCGCGTCATAATCTTTGTGGTTGGCCTTAAAACTTTCTACCAGCCTGGCGATATATGGAAGCTTGTACTTCACATACAAAAAGTGAGCATGTTTGAGAAACTCAATAATCAAATCAATCGGGTATGAAATCAGTGGTAGTTCGTCCTCCTGAAAATTTTCTGATGGCGACTCCAATTCACGAACAACTTGTTCAAGCCTTAAGCTCTTCTCTTCACAAACCTGTTCCAATGTATGTTCAGAATATTCATAGAATTTAATTCCTAAATAATACAGAACATAGGCACGGATGTTATTCTGGTTCACCAGATCACCAATTGTCGTATTTTTAAGCGCTGAATTGTTCATGCCTTGTAAATATAACAATCTGCAAACTGTTGACCAAGGGCTTTCAAAATGAGAACTTGCTAACTTTTACGCCTGACCATGGTCAA
>JAENVX010000432.1 GCA_016650355.1 Bacteroidia bacterium
ACACACACCCGCTTCTTTTTCGTCTTCACTCAAGACCGCAAGGCTTGAAGAAAGAGGTTCAAGAATTAAATCTTCAATTTCTAAACCAGCCCTTCGAACACACTTATTAATATTATTGATCGCACTGGTTTGTGCAGTAATAATATGGAAGTCGGCCTCAAGTTTTACGCCACTCATTCCAACAGGATCTTTAATCTCTTCTTCGTAATCAACCGTATAATCCTGCGGCATTACATGAATAATCTCACTGCCAGGAGGAATGACAATGCGATACATGTCTTCAGTCAATCGGTTAACATCTTCAATACTCACCTCATCATCCTTTGAACTCCGGGTGATGCTGCCATGATGCACTGAACTACGAATATGTTGACCCGCGATACCAACATTGACAACGCCAATATCGATACCTGCCATATCACTTGCCTCTTTTATGGCCTTTTCTATCGCGAAGACAGTCTTATCGATATTCGTCACAATACCTTTTATCACGCCTTCCGATTCGGCTTTGCCCATGCCCAAGACTTCGAGTTTACCATACTCATTTTTACGGCCAACAATTGCGCAAATCTTTGTTGTGCCAATGTCAAGACCTACTACTATTTTTTCGCTTTCCATAATGTCTATGTTTTATTAAGTGGTTGTTATTAGTTTTTTTCTCAAGACTATGAGTTGCTGTTTATAATTGTTTTATATCCTCTACTTCTTCTCATATCTGATTACTACTCCGCAATCACCTGTCCTTCATACTCCAAATTCACTCGCTCATATTTTGTCCAACCACGCTGAGGAAGTATCTCTTTATAGAAGATCATCAGCTTCCTGAATTTCTCATCTATATTTTCAGGCGTGCCAAACTCCACTCTTTGTCCCGTAATTTGAGGATAGATGAAAATTTTACCTGCGCTGTTAATATCAAGTTGAGCTACCTGGGCTTTCCAAAACTTATCCTCATTTATAAATTCAATCATTTCTAATAATTGGGTGCCCTCTTCAGTATTATTCAAATCTTCACTTTCAAGAAGTTTCTTTGTAAACGCCCCACTGATCAGTGCAACACGCGATGTAAACTTCTCTGAAACAGGCATAATTAAACCCTCCTCTGAGATGTATGCATCAGGTGCGTCAGATTGAACAATTCTTGCGATTGGACGTCTCAACTTTACTTCCACTACCAAGTTTCCTTTCAAGTCGCCATACAAATCTGCTCTCAATATATGTTTGTCGTTTTTCAACTTTGACTCAATGTCTCTTAGATTAATTCGATCAATACTAACTCCTTTAATACTTTGACCGCTTCCTTCCACAAGCTTTAACACATCAACCTCGTCCATGAAATGATTCTCGTATAGATTATCAATCTCCACCACAACATTTTTGCAGATAATCCCTCCTTGTTTTTTTTCACTGAACGCAATCAAAAAAGTAATACCTACCAGCGCAACAATCACCTTTATCTCCCTCCGTATGTTTAACTTCCATTTCATTGTACTCTATTCATTAATTCCTTAATCGGCTTTACGAATGTGTCAATATCTCCCGCTCCAACAGTAGCCAATACTTCTAACTCAAGGTCTTCCAATTTTTGTATCACATCCTTTTTGTTGCATCTGATCTTTACTGAACTTGTAATGTCCTTAAAGAGCATATCTGAAGTGACGCCTTCTATTGGCTCCTCGCGTGCCGGGTAAATGTCCATCAGTAAAACCTCATCGGCAATGCTAAGACTCTTCGAAAATCCTTTGGCAAAATCGCGGGTGCGTGTGAACAGATGAGGCTGAAAGATCACAGTGATCTTCTTGCCTTTGTACATTGCCTTTAGCGATGTCAAGAATGCTTCGATCTCGGTTGGATGATGTGCATAGTCATCTATGTACACAAAATCATCTCGCTTAATGATGAACTCGAATCTACGTTTCACACCCATAAACGATGCCAATGCTTTCCTAATTGTGGGTTCATTTACACCTAGCTTCATTGAGACAAGCGTAGCGGCAATAGCATTTTCCATGTTATGAAAACCAGGGACACCGAGCTGTATCTTCTCAACCTTCATTCCAAAACCCAGAAGATCGAATTCAAAAAATCCGCCTTTGGCGGTAATATTGCCGGCAAAAAATTGTCCCTGGCTCATGCCATAGGTTTCTTTAGTTATGTCCGCCCCATTCGCTAATGAGGCAATGGACTCATGTATTATTAAATTACCTTTATTGTTAATCTGTTTTATAAAATCCCTAAAAGAGGTAAGCATGCTTGCGTGATCACCATATATATCTAGATGATCTGCATCGGCAGATGTCACCACAGCTATCTCAGGAAATAAACGCAAGAACGAACGATCAAACTCATCAGCCTCAACCACGACAATGGTTTTGGCATTTACTTCTCCATGCATCACAAGGTTTGATGCATAGTTGGTAGTGATGCCTCCGAGAAATGCAACCATATCAATTCCTGCACATTTGAGTATGTGCGCAATCAGCGATGATGTTGTGGTCTTTCCGTGCGTACCAGCTACTGCCACAGTTTTGTAGTTCTTTGTTAAAAGACCTAAAACTTCTGATCGCTTTAAGATCGTAAACTCTTGATCTTTCAAGTATGCATGCTCAACATGGGTCTTAGGAATAGCAGGGGTATACACCACCAGTGTTCTTTCTTTAGTTATATATCCCGGAATAAATTCGACTCTATCCTCAAAATGAATTTCCATTCCTTCCTCAATCAGCTCATGAGTGAGTGGTGTTGTGGTACGATCGTAACCAGCAACACGCAAGCCTTTGTGTTTAAACCAACGAGCGATGGCGCTCATGCCAATGCCGCCAATGCCTAAAAAATAAACGCTATCGTATTGCTCTAACTTCAATTTTGTATTCCAATAATTTTTTCAATCTCAGTAACAATATCCTTTGCCGCATGTGGCTTGGCCAAACGACTCATATTTTCTTTCAGCTTATTACATCGATGCTCATCAAACAAAAGTTTTAATGATTCATTTACAAGCGAATCCTTTGCCTCTGAATCCTTTATCATGACTGCAGCATCCTCATTCACAAGAGCCATCGCATTTTTCGTTTGGTGATCTTCCGCCACGTTTGGTGAAGGAACGAGGATGCAGGGCCGCCTTGCCACGCACAATTCGGAAATGGCTAATGCCCCAGCTCTGGATACGACTACATCTGAAGCAGCATACGCCAAATCCATCTGCTTAAGAAAATCAAGAATTCTTATTTTTCTCAAATCCTTGTCTTGAACCTGAGCTTTTACACTTTCGTAATACATTTTTCCTGTTTGCCAGATAACCTGCACCCTGGCGTCTATCAACATATCAATTCCACCTAGGACACTTTCATTAATTGTTCTGGCACCAAGACTGCCACCAAGAATTAAAAGTGTTCTGTCTTTTTCACTAAATCCAAAATGATTGAGTCCTTTGTCTTTCTTAGAATCAAGGTTTAGAATATCCTTCCTTACAGGATTACCTGTAAGCAATACCTTTTCCTTTGGAAAATAATTTTCCATTCCAGCGTAAGCGACACATATCTTTTGGACCTTATTGCCTAACTGTTTGTTCGTTAGTCCTGCATAAGAGTTTTGCTCTTGAATAAGTGAAGGTATCTTGCGCCTTGTTGACGCCAACATAATTGGCCCACTGGCATATCCTCCAGTTCCAATTACGGCATCGGGCTTAAATCTTCTAACAATGCTTGCAGCTTTGATATAGCTAGAAATCAACTTAAAGGGCAGTAACAAGTTTGATAGTGTCATTTTTCGCTGAAGACCACTTATCCATAATCCTATTATTTTATATCCTGCCTCAGGAACGCGTGTCATTTCCATTTTGCCATGAGCTCCCACAAAAAGTATTTCAGCATCAGGATGTCTATCTCTGAATTCATTGGCAATGGCGAGCGCAGGAAAAATATGTCCTCCTGTTCCTCCCCCGCTGATGATAAGTCGATATGGTTGCTTTATTCCCAAGTCTTATGCTGCTTTAGCTTCAAGATTCCGACTACCCTTTGCTTCCTCACTTTCTCCTTGCTGTCCCCAATTTTCCTCCTGCTCTCCACGGCTTACACTTAAAATAATTCCCACGGATATACCAGTAAATACCATTGCTGTGCCACCCATACTTATTAATGGAAGTGGCTGTCCTGTAATTGGTCCAAGCCCTACAACAACTCCCATGTTTACCATTGCCTGACAGACCAAGTCGAAACTCAGTCCTGCTGATAGCAATCCTCCGAATGCACGTTCACTATTATACGCTGCTTTCATGCCTCGATGAAGAAGAACCAGGTACAGAATTAGAACTACCACACCCCCTATCATTCCGTACTCTTCTATGACAATCGCGTAGATAAAATCTGAATACGGATGTGGGAGAATATTGCGTTGATCACTATTACCAGGGCCTTTGCCAAAAATTCCCCCTGTAGCTATTGCAATCCTTCCATGTTTAGCTTGAAAAGGAAGTTCGGTTCCATTAACAAAACTCAGTATCCTATTTTTTGCCGTCTCCCCTCGTACACCAAATTTAATTGCAACGGCTCCTGCAAGCAGTCCAACCAGAACAAGCATTGCTAGGTATTTTACGGGCACACGACCTATAAACATCACTAACATGCAAGTGGCAAAGAGTAGCATCGCTGTAGATAAATTTGTTAATGCTATTAATCCGCAAATCACACCACACCATATCAGTATCGGAATCAAAGACTCTTTAATATCTTCTATGCTCTGCTGCTTCTTGGAGAGCATACTCGCCAGGTTAATAATCAACGCTAAGCTTGCAAAGTCTGAAGGTTGAAAAGATGTATTGAAAAAGGGAACCGTGATCCAACGGGCAGCATCATTAATGCTTGTACCATTTGTGAATGTATAAATCAACAATGGTACACTCACCCAAAGAGCGAGTCTGGAAATCTTAGAATAATATCGGTAATCAATTTTATGAGCGAACCACATCGCAGTAAGTCCAAGCAGCACCATCATCGTGTGCTTTAATAAATATGATTCGGTACTGCTGCTACGCTTGTACGCCAACGTTCCAATGGAGCTATATACGACCAAAATACTTATCAAGGACAAGGCAAAGACAACCGCCCATATGACACGGTCGCCCTGTAAGTTTTTGTCAGCCCATATTTTAAATTTTGTTGTCATCTGGTTGCCTTTTCTGTTTCTCTCTTCAATTCCAAAACCGCTTCCCTAAACTGATCACCTCGGTCTTCATAGTTTTTAAAAAGATCGAAGCTTGCGCAGGCTGGAGACAATAGTACTACGTCACCAGATTTTGAAACTTTTAAAGCTAGCTGTGCTAACTCCGTAATACTTTGTGTTTCATAAATTTCAGGCACAACTCCCCTGAAGGCATTTCTTAATTTTTCGTTATCCTTACCAAGGCAAATTAGCACCCGCACTTTTTCCCTAACCTGTGCTTCTATAAGTGTATAGTCATTTCCTTTATCAACACCGCCTGCAATCCATATCAGAGGGCCAGAATAACTTCCCAATCCATAAACAACAGAATCTATATTGGTTGCCTTCGAATCATTTACAAACTCGACTGCATTAATCATTGCGACCGACTCCAGGCGGTGAGGTGCATTCTTAAATGTCTTTAGTCCTTCCCGAATAGTTGCAACAGAGACACCTGCTATATACACCGCGGATACCGCTGACATAGTGTTTATAATATTATGGGGGCCTTTCAACGTGGTATCCGATTGAGTTATCTCAAACGATTCAGTTCCAAGAGAAAAGCTCATAGCCTTTCCTGTGAAGTGAACAGGAGCCGTACTATTACTATTTAGTGACACCTGGAATACTCTCGGTGCTATTACTTTCTTCTTAAGTTCCTCGGCTATAATTGTATCATCTACAAAGCATATTAAATCATTGTTCGACTTCATATTATGGATTAGGCGAAACTTAGAGTTGATATAGTTCTGCATTTGGTAGTCATACCTATCCAAATGATCTGGAGTAATATTAAGTAATACACCCACATTAGGTCTAAAAGTATTCGTACCATCCAATTGAAAACTGCTGATCTCAATTACGTACCAATCATGGTTACCATTGGCTACTTTGCGAGCAAGACTTTCACCAACATTTCCAGCTAACGTAACACTAAATCCTGCTGACTTCATTAAGTGATACGTCAATAAGGTTGTTGTTGTCTTTCCGTTTGTTCCTGTAATCGCTATTATTTTCCCATTTAAGAATCGGAAGGCAAATTCAATCTCATCGATCACAGGAATATTCTTTGCCCTTACCTTCTTGATGATTTCAGCTTTATCTGGGATGCCTGGGCTCTTAATTACCAATGAAGCATTCAGTATTTTTTCCTCTGAATGTTTCCCTTCTTCATAAGGGATGTCCTGAGATATTAACTCTGCCTTGTATTTATCCTTTATGCTGGATTGATCTGAAACAAAAACATCGTATCCCTTGGCTTTCGCCAGGATTGCTGCCCCTGTGCCGCTTTCACCTGCTCCCAAAATGGCAATCCGTTCGTTCATCTTAATTTTAATATGGCTAGCGTTACGATGGCCAATAATATACCTACTATCCAAAAGCGTGTTACAATCGTAGCTTCGTGAATATTTTTCTTTTGATAATGATGATGCAGAGGAGACATCAGAAATATTCTCCTTCCCTCTCCATATTTGCTTTTCGTGTATTTGAAATACGATACCTGCATGATCACAGAAATATTCTCAATTAAGAATACCCCACAAAGAATTGGGATCATTAATTCCTTTCGCACTGCGAATGCCAGTACTGCAATTATTCCACCAAGCGCAAGGCTTCCCGTATCGCCCATAAAAACTTGAGCCGGATAGGCATTGTACCACAGAAAGCCAAGGCAAGCACCAACAAAAGCTGTACAAAAAATTACCAACTCTCCCAGGTTTGGGATGTACATAATATTGAGATAACTGCTAAAGTCAACACGACCCGAGAGGTAAGCAAGGATCGCAAGCGTTAGGCCTATAATGGCTGATGTTCCAGCTGCAAGCCCGTCAATACCATCGGTTATATTTGCACCATTGGAAACAGCAACAACAATTAGAATTACAACGAGAGTATAAATTATCCAAGTGTAATTTATATCCAGCCATGGTGTCAGGCTATGATAGTCAAACTCATTCTTCTTCAAAAAAGGAACGGTAGTCTTTGTTGACTTTACATCAAGTTCAGATTTTAGATCAACCCCACTCGCGGTTACCTCTGTAGATGTTATTGCTGAAGACCTTTCGCGCACAACTACATTTTCATTGAAGTAAAGGGTGAGGCCTACAATTAACCCAATCGTTATCTGTCCAACGATTTTAAAACGGCCGGCTAAGCCCTCCTTATTTTTTCTGAACACTTTTATATAGTCATCGAGAAAACCGATTAGGCCTAACCAGACTGTCGTGGCTATCAAGAGTATCACATATACATTATCAAGTTTGGCCATCAATAAAGTGGGGATCAAAATTGCTGCGATGATAATGATGCCTCCCATTGTTGGGGTTCCCTTCTTTTGAAGTTGACCTTCAAGGCCTAAATCACGAATATCTTCTCCCACTTGTTTCTTACGCAAGATGTTTATCAAACTCTTCCCGAAGAAGACAGTAATCAATAGAGACAACACAGCAGCTACGCCAGCACGAAATGATATATACTGGAACAACCCAGCTCCAGGTAGGTCAAAGTTTCTCTCGATATAGTCGAATAAATAATATAACATAATGATCAATTAGCCAATCATTCAATTAGCCGATTTCTGTGTTTTTACTTTAGATGTTGATATGATTTTATTCAAAACTTTCAAAATGCTTTCGATCTCATTCAACAGTTTTCCTGGTTTGGGATAACTTTTTGCAAAATCACACAATTCCAACCAGTATTCTGACTCCTCGGCCTCCTTCAAAGCAATTTTTATCTTGTGAATAAAATCAGCTTTGCTCTCCGCACCATGAGCCTCTTTAACATTTGCTCCAATTGAACAGCCCGAGCGGAGAATTTGATCGGCAAATGAAAAACGCTTTTCATCACGCAATCCTTCGGAGAACTCCATAATCTCAAGTGAATACTGAAAAGTCATCTTCACAATCGGGTTATCATTATAGTTCCTCATTGGTTAATTCGCTAATCGACCATTGATAATTAATTCGCAAACATTTTTAACATACGCGCTAATACTTCTTTATCATCAAAGGGGTGCTTCACTCCTTTGATTTCCTGATAATTTTCATGGCCTTTTCCAGCTACAAGAATGATGTCTTTTTCCTTCGCCAACATGCAGGCTGTTTTAATTGCCTCCTCCCTATTCACCATCACCAACGTTTTCTTTGCGTCAGTTGCCCCAATGCCCGTCTGCATCTGTTTTATTATTTCCATTGGATCTTCACTTCGCGGATTGTCTGATGTGAAAATTATTTTGTTAGAGTACTTACAAGCCACGGCTGCCATCAAAGGTCTCTTTGTGCGATCCCGATCCCCACCACACCCAATTACAGAAATAACCTGCTCTTGACCTGTTCGAAAATGTTCTATCGTCTCCAATACATTCTTTAGAGCATCCGGTGTATGTGCGTAGTCAACAATTGCCGTAAATTTTGAGCCTGGCAATACAAGCTCAAATCTTCCGGGCGCTCCTGTTAACGCAGACAGCTTCATCAATACGGTTTCTGAATCTTCGCCCAACAAACATGATGCGCCATATACTGACAGTAAATTGTATGCATTAAAGTCTCCAATAAGTTTGAACCAAACATTTCGGCTACCAATTTCCATTTCCAATCCTTCAATAGAATTGGTAATAATCTTGGCTTTAAAATCGGCCATTTTTTTTAGGCCGTACGTTTGCTTTTGTGCTTTTGTGTTTTGCAGCATCACCATGCCACGCTTGTCATCAATGTTTACTAAGGCAAATGCATCAGACGACAACCCATCAAAGAAACCTTTCTTGGCACGGATGTAACTTTCGAATGTTCGATGGTAATCAAGATGATCGTGGGTAATGTTGGTAAAGATTGCCCCCACAAACTTCAACCCTTCAATTCTACCCTGAGCAACTGCATGTGAACTAACTTCTAAAAAGCAATAAGTACAATTTTCCTCGACCATCTTTACCAGCAACTCATTAATTTGAATTGGATCGGGTGTTGTGTGAGTCGCTTGAAAATCTTTATCAACAATTCTATTAACAACTGTGGATAACATTCCGCAGCGATAATCAAGAGAGGAGAATAGATTAAATAGTAATGTTACAACAGTGGTCTTTCCATTTGTTCCGGTTACTCCTACCAGCTTCAACTTTGAAGATGGATTGCCATAAAAATTAGATGCAATAATCCCCAAAGCTGTTGCACTGTTCTTAACTGCAACATACGTTGTCTTATCAGAAATATTAGAAGGCAAACTCTCTGCAATAACACCGACTGCTCCCAGACCAATTGCCTGATCAATAAAGGCATGTCCGTCCGATTGAGTTCCCTTAATGGCAATGAATAAGAAACCAGGCTTCGCCTTCCGGGAGTCAAAGCAAATACCTTTTACCTCCACATTCATGTCACCCGAGGTAGAGGTGATGTGTACTTTATACAATATGTCTTTTAGCTCTGCCATTAACTCAACCGCAAATAAATTTTGGAGCCCTTTGAAATTTTCTTTCCTGGTGAAATTGATTGTTCGGCAACTCTACCCTTTCCTTCGTAGGAAACGCTTAATCCTGATTTCTCTAAAAGATAAATTGCATCACGAAAAGTCATACCCATAACATCGGGCACGTGATCCCGGACTATGGCATTCTTTTTCCATACTACAGCGCTGCCATCCCTAGCTGCTTTAATCCATTCCTCCTCTGTTGCTGTGTGATTAGACACTCCCAACTCATTACTTAACATCGTTAATTCATCCTGCTTGCCGGCACGAATTGTTGGGAACACGCCAGGCTCTAGCGTTTTCTTTTTCTCCATCGCCAAATGAAGGTCGATGTCTCTTGAATAAATATTATCGGCAATATCCTTGAACACTGGGCCTGCAACACTATTTCCATATTGATGAATACCTTTTGGGTTCTTAATCAATACAATTGCTGAATATTTAGGTGCGTGTGCCGGAAAATAACCTACAAAAGAAGTTATGTATTTCTTTTCATAACGACCATCCTTTAGGATTACAGCCGTTCCTGTTTTTCCTGCAATTCGATAATATGAATTTTTTAGATTCTTTGCTGTGCCACGATCAACTACGCCTTCCAACAAAAGTCTCAATTGATTTAGAGTTTTGCCAGAACAGATCTTAGAGTTCAATACTTCAGTCTCAAATTCTTCCTTGACCTTGTCGGCCTGGCTTATGCTTGTGACGAAAATCGGTTTAATCATCTTTCCATTATTAGCTACCGCATTATACAAAGCCAGTGTATGTAGAGGTGAAATTTCAAAACCATAACCGTAAGCCATCCATGGTAATGTGATACCGCTCCAGTTTTTATCTTTTGGTCGGGTGATTTTTGGGTACGCTTCACCAGTTATCTGCAAACCAAGTGGTTTGGAGAGCTTAAGGTCATCAACATATTCTAAAAACTTGGACGGCTTTGTTCCAAAATGTTTATCCATCAACTTAGCCATCGCAATATTTGACGAACGCTCGAATGCATCCTTAACAGTTATACGTCCGTATCCTCCTTCTTCGTGGTCTCGTACTTTCTTGTTGTAAAAAGTAAACTCTCCCTTACCAGTATCGATGCTGTCGGTTAGTTCGATGTTGGTGTCTTCCAACAGTGCAATCATGGTCACTAACTTAAAAGTAGAACCAGGCTCAAACGAGCCGCCCACTGCCAAATTTATTTTCTCAACATAATCGCCACTGCCATCACTACTTAAGTTTGATATTGCTTTGATGTGTCCAGTCTTCACTTCCATCACCACCACGGTACCTTCATCGGCATTATGTCGATGCATAGCATTATAGAGAGACGTCTCCGCCACATCCTGAAGATTAATATCTATAGTCGTTTTAATATCAAGGCCATTGATTGCCTTAATCTCATGGCCATCGAAGACAGGCTTCCATGTTCCTCCGGCAATCTTCTGAAAAAGCGCTTCACCATTTTGGCCTCCCAATGTCTCGTTGAAACTATATTCTAAACCTGCTCCTTTGCCATCTTCGTTCACATAGCCAACTGTCCTTCTGCTAAGATTTGAGAAGGGTCTATAGCGCACATCAATTTTTTCAAAGATCACTCCACCTTTGTAGCGACCGTCACGAAAAATCGGCCACTGCATCATCTCCTTCTTTGTAAGGTAATTGATCTGCTTTCTGTTGATCGTTATATATCGCTTGCCCACAGTACGCGCATCCTTCAACATCTCCTTGTAATCTTTCGAAGATTTGTCTTTGTAATACCTTGAAAGCATAATGGCCAACGAATCGATGCCTTTCTTGAATATGTCATTCTTTGCTAAGGTGGGGTCAATGGCCACTCTATAAAATGGTAAATCTGTGGCCAACAAACTTCCGTTGTCAGAATAAATATTCCCTCGGGTCGCTTTAACTTTTTTGTAATCAAAGTTGATCTCCTCGCTCATCTTAATCCACTTATCGCCTTCAGCAAACTGAATGTGGCCAATCTTGGCGCCAACACTAAGTGCGAACACAACCACACACAAGAATGCAACTCTTACTCTTACTAATATGGACTTCTTAATATTCATACTTCATACCTAAAAACACTCTGAAGGAACGGATTGATTGCTTTTATTTTTTTCTATTTCCATTCATTTAGTCCTTCACAACAATTTTAAAAGGTGGCGTAAGGCTCTCCTTCAATCCTAAGGATTTTACCCTTCTCGCTACTTCGCTTTGCTTGCTGGCAAACATCACATCAGACTTTAATGTTGTAAAATCTGCCCGCAAGTCTTCCACTTCAGTTTGTGCTCTGTCAATTTGCCTGGTCGTCCTTTCAGCATAATGTGTGTTGCTGATATAGATCAAACTTAAAAGCATGACAAACAAAATCTTTGGCAAGTATTGAACAGGAAATCCTTCTTCGAAATAGCTTTCCAACTTCAATCTTTTTTCTAACCCAGAGAACATACTCTTGCCATTATTCACTGGGGCTTTTACCTTCTGTTCGTTGGTTCTATCTGCTCCTCCAATTTTGAATTTGTTTTCTGCCATGTCTACTTTTCTTACTTGCTTAAATACATTTTCTGATCCAAGCCTAAAGCTTCTCTGCTATTCTCAACTTTGCGCTTCTAGCCCTGTTATTCTCTTTCACTTCCTCCTCCGAGGCCTCAACTGGCTTTCGGTTCAATGCTTTAAAGGGTTTGATCGGGTTTCCATAAAAATCTTTCTCCAACTCTCCATACACCTTTCCCGTGTTGACGTAATTTTTCACCATCCTATCTTCCAACGAGTGATAACTCATCACCACCAACCTTCCACCCGGTTGAATTACCTCACCACACTGTAATAAAAAACTCTCCAATGCTTCCAGTTCTTTATTCACTTCAATACGCAATGCCTGAAAAACCTGAGCATAATATTTATACTCCTTACCTCGGGGTGCCAACGACTTTAACACCTCAATCAAATCTTTATTGTTCTCAAATTTTTTCATTACCCGTTGCTGATCGATCGCCTTTGCCAAAGTCTTTGCATTCTTCACTTCACCATACATACCCAGTATCTTGTGAAGACTGCCTTCAGAATACTCATTCAATACTTTTGCAGCCGTAACACCCGATTTTTTATCCATCCTCATATCCAATGGCCCATCGAAACGAGTAGAAAATCCGCGTTCCGGTGAGTCAATTTGATGTGAAGAAATCCCTAAGTCGGCCAGCACACCATCAACTTTAGTTACTCCATTCAATTTCAAATACTGTTTCATGTATTTGAAATTCTCCTGACAAAATGTAAAAGAACGACTCTGAATATTATCCGCCTGATTCTTAGCATCCTCATCCTGATCAAAGGCAATCAACCTGCCCCCTTTCAGTTGTTCAAGAATCTTTAAACTATGCCCACCTCCTCCGAACGTGACATCCACATAGATGCCTTCGGGTTTGATGCTCAGTGCATCAATACATTCAATGAGCATGACGGGCCTATGGTACGTAGAGCCCATTGTCATTTACCCATTTAAGTATTTTTCAGCCAGCTTCGACAACTCACTTGGATCTTGGATCAGGTGTTTCTCATAAATTTTGGGATTCCATATTTCAACTTTGCTTCCTGTGCCTACCAACATCGCATCTTTGTCAATCTGCGAATACGTTAGCATGTTCTTGGGTATCAGAAACCGGCCATTGCTGTCCAATTCAACTGTTACTACCCCTGACAAAAAGTTCCGCTGAAGTTTGCGGTACTCTTCGTTGAACTCGTTGAGATCTGAAATTTTTGAGAAAACCTTTTTAAACTCCACCATAGGATAAACGATAAGGCATGGCTCGAAACCCCTGCGAATGACAAGCTCCTGGCTATCCCCCTCGGGTAGCTGTGCTTTTATTCGCGCAGGCAGAACAATCCTGCCTTTGGCATCAAGTTTACTTTCGTATTCGCTGGTGAAGAAAGTCATGGACGTAGTGGTTGTCTTTTCCTCCTAAACAAACGTATGTAATTTTCAACCACTTTCCACCACTTACACCCACTTTTTTACATTTTCCATTAATATTTGTTCAAAAAGACCCACTTTTTAGTCAATTAGCCGCAACCTGTAGATTATCTACAATTCATATTCAGGCTAATTTGAGTGCTTTCGGTGGTTCGAGTTGAGCCAAAATCATTGAAAATTGCGTTAAAATGAAGATAATCATATGGAAGATGAAGTCTGAAATGAAAATTTCAAACAATCCATGCCGAAATGGTATTTCGTTCTTCAAGTATATCGCCATTACATCATAAGAAAGATCTACCTGTATATATAGAGTGAAATATCCAGAAACTTTCTTCGCTCTGCTCCTCATCCCGATCCTAACGGTAGAATTAATTTCAATGTCTATCTTTAAAAAAAGACAACCTACAATCATGAAATTTCATCTCAGCAGATCCTTTA
>JAENVX010000433.1 GCA_016650355.1 Bacteroidia bacterium
ATCTCCACTTAATCTTGGTCGAACATAAAATGGGCTGGATGAACTTAACATCCATCTCATACCTTTTGAAATCATGCCAGGTGTGGCTAAAGGAATAAAATGACTTGGAACAATCATTCCAGCATTGCCAAAAGAGCAACCTTCTTTTAAGTCACCTTGCTCAATGATGGTCACTTTGTGCCCAGACTTATTTAAATAGTAGGCTGAACAAAGACCTATGATACCGCCACCAATTATTCCAATGTGACTCATTATCTGTTGTCAAATTACCTGAAACCCATAGGCATAGGGATCATCAGGATCTATCGTGATGGTGTTATGACCGTATATCCTTGCCCAACCCTCAACACTTGGGATGATAGCAGGCTTGCCATTCAGTTCTGTTACTTCCTCTATTCTCCCTATGAACTTTGAACCAATAATGCTTTCGTGAATAAACTCCTCGCCAGCTTTTAACTTTCCTTTTGCGTGCCATTGAGCCAACCGTGCTGAAGTCCCTGTTCCACAAGGAGACCGGTCTATGGCTTTGTCTCCATAAAACACAGCATTTCGGGCAGTCGATGTTGGATCAATTACTTTCCCTGTCCAAAGGATATGACTGCAACCATTGATGGTAGGATTTTCAGGATGAACAAACTGATAGTTATCATTAATGTTTTTCCGCAACACTCTACTCCAGTTAATCAATTGATCTGCAGTATAGTTTTCTATTCCTGCGAAGTTTGACTGGACATCAACAATCGCATAAAAATTTCCACCATAAGAAACATCTATTGTTAACTCGCCAAGATCAGGACAATCAACCTTAATATTCTCTGCCGCAAGAAACGATTTTACATTTCTAATTTTTACTGACCTAACTTTTTTGCACTCCAACTCATACTCTACCCGAACCAACCCTGCAGGTACCTCAAGATTTAATATGCCAGATGTTTTGGGAATGATCAGGCCTTCTTCAATTGCAATTGTGACTGTTCCTATTGTTCCATGTCCACACATAGGAAGACATCCACTCGTTTCGATAAACAAAACACCTATATCATTTGCTGGATCAGCTGGCGGATACAAAATGCTTCCACTCATCATATCATGGCCGCGAGGTTCAAACATCAGTCCCTTCCGTATCCAATCAAATTCTTTAAGGAAGTGCTGGCGCTTCTCACTCATTGTCTTTCCCTGAAGCAGTGGACCTCCTCCAGCAACCAGCCGAACAGGATTGCCACACGTATGGGCATCAATGCAGAAGAAAGTCTTTGCGGGGTACTGACTGCCAATCACTGGAGTAGTTTAAGATTTAACCATTGAAAAAAATTGTTCAGCTGCAATGCATCAGTCTTTGCCCCACTCATTATTTTTCATCCTCCAAATTTTCAATGCGTTCTCATCCTTCAATTCATTGGGCAGCAATGAATTTGGGAAACCTTGAAATGCAACTGGTCTTACAAATCGCTTAAGGGCATCGATACCAACAGACGTGAAGCGTGAATCGGTGGTTGACGGGTAAGGACCACCATGTTGCATAGCAGGACTAACCTCTACTCCTGTTGGCACACCATTTATAATCAACCGCCCGGCTTTCTCAATTAGTGAGTTGATTATATTTTGATGCTTAGATAACTCCGCATCATCAGCAATTAAGCTAGCCGTAAGTTGACCATGTAGTTGGCTCACAACAGAATGTAAATCAGATAGGTCTTTGCATTTTACTACCAATGAAAATGGTCCAAATACTTCCTCGGCCAACGATGGATTTTTTTTGAATTCAGAAGCAGAAACAGATGCTACGAGCGGTTTTCCTTGAGCAGCTCCCGCTGGAGAAATTGATTCGCCCTCTACCGAAATGCCCTTCTGTGCAAGCGATGCCTCTAATCTTTTTGAATAATTATCCGCAATTCCCTGATGAAGCATAGTTCCTGGAATAGTATTCTTTATTCCAGCAGACAATGCCTTGATAAAGCGCACGAGCCCATCGTCCTCTATCCCGATGATCAAGCCTGGATTTGTACAAAACTGACCTACTCCTAAGGTGATTGATGCAGCTAGCTTTTCACCTGTCTTTTCAGCATCTCGACTTAATGTTTCAGGTAATAAAATAACTGGATTGATACTGCTCATTTCAGCAAATACCGGAATAGGTTCATGCCGTTGACTAGCAGTCGCAAACAATGCTTTTCCACCTGCCAATGAACCAGTAAAACCAACTGCTTTAGTTAAAGGATGTTTTACTAACGTTTGCCCCACCTCAAAGGATGCTCCATGCAAATGTTGGAATACACCTTTCGGCATACCTGTTTTATCAACAGCTTTTTTTATTGCTTTTGCAACCAACTCAGATGTTGTAGCGTGTGCCGGATGCGCCTTCACAATCACTGGGCAACCTGCTGCCAACGCGGACGCAGTATCACCTCCAGCCGTTGAGTACGCCAGTGGAAAATTTGCAGCACCAAAAACAACAACGGGACCAATAGGAACAAGCATTTTTCTGATATCAGGTTTAGGTGCAGGTGTTCGATCAGGAATTGCAGTGTCAATTCTGGCTTCAACCCATGAACCTTCATCAACGCAATTTGCAAACATGCGACAATGGCCTGTTGTGCGTCCTCGTTCATTGATGATGCGAGCTTCCGGTAATGAAGTTTCCTGCATAGCAGCATTCACTAATTCCTGACCTAGTGCCTCTATTTCATCGGCAATGGCTTTAAGAAATTCCGCCTTCCTCTTTCCACTTATGTTTTTATACGAAAGAAATGCAACGTGTGCCTCTTTTAATGCACTGTCGATTTCTGCCGGTGTAGCGTCTGAGTACTTCATTATTTTTTTTTATTGTTTCTAGATAATTTATACTGAACACAAATTTACCTTAATTATAAATAGTATTCAGAATCAAATACATAACTAAAGTTTCGGCCTGCTTTTTATGCCCTCTCTTATTATTTTCAAAATTCGATCTCGCTCCTCACCTATCAGCGGGAGTCTTGGAGCTCTCACATATTCAGAACCGATCCCTACTTCAACCTCAGCGAGCTTAATATACTGTACGAATTTAGGATGAATGTCCAGTTCCAACAGTGGTAAAAACCAGCGATAGATTTTCAAAGCCTCCTCAATTTTTCCCGCTTTGGTTAATTGGTATACTGCCATCGTCTCTTTTGGAAATGCACAAACTAATCCTGCAATCCATCCATCAGCTCCTAAAGCCAACTCCTCCATAGCAAGGGTATCTACACCACAAAGTATTTTAAACCGATCGCCAAACCGATTATACATTCGCGTAACATTGGAAACATCACGTGTAGATTCTTTGACTGACTGAATGGTTGGCTTTTCTGCTAACTCCTCAAACATATCCAGCGTCACCTCTATCTTATAATCTATAGGATTGTTATAAACCATAATAGGCAAAGGCGAGGCATCGGCTACAGTTTTAAAAAAAGTTACCGTTTCCCGATGATCAGATTTGTAACGCATGGGAGGTAACATTAGTAATCCCATCGCTCCAGTTTGCTCAGCTTCCTTCGCCAGGTTAACAGCATGCTTGGTACTGCCCTCCGCGATAGTCATCAGTACAGGTACTTTGTCAGCAACTTTATCAACAGTAAATTTCAAAAGTTTCAGCTTCTCACTTTTCTCTATTGTGCTGGCTTCTCCCAAAGACCCACCTAGTATCACTCCATTAATACCTGCATCTAACTGCGCTCTCAAATTTTTTTCGAAAAGCTCAAAGTCAATTTTATCATCCGCAGTGAACTTTGTTGTAAGCGCTGGGAAGACTCCTTTCCATTGAATACTCATAATTATTTCTTTTAGAAGATTTTGTACTTTAATTCAAAGTTAAGCCATCGATGCAATCCTCATTTTATACAAACTGGTCAATTCTAATATTATTTTGACTAGTTTTAGAATAATTTACGTCAATCCGTATCAATATTAATTCAAAATGAAGGTTCTTTCCTTCAGCGTTCCAAAAATATCCAAACAAGCTTTTCGCTTTCAGGATGACGAATTACCCTTCTTCTACGATAAACTCCATCAACATCCTGAGCTTCAAATTATGCTCATTTTGAAAAGCGAAGGCACTTTGATTGCCGGAGATTATGTTGGAAGATTTGAGTCTGACGAACTTTACATTATTGGAAGTGGACAGGCACACGTTTTTCGCAACGATGATATCTACTATAGAACCAACGGCAAACTTAAAGCACATTCTTACTCCATTTACTTTGATCAAAACTATGTTGGAGAACATTTCTGGCAATTGGATGAATTCTCTACTGTAAGGAATTTTGCTGAGTATGCAGCTAGGGGTCTTCAGGTGGTAGGAACCTCTAAAG
>JAENVX010000434.1 GCA_016650355.1 Bacteroidia bacterium
CTTTCGAAAAGTTTTTGCTGAAGGAGAAAATAGTTGATCAGAAATACATAGACTCCCTTCGAAAGGAAATTAAAAAGAAAATTGAAACAGCCCTGGAAACTTCTTTTAGAGAAACGCATCCAGTTGCCAGTACGCAAGAGGAAATTGAGGATGTGTATGCTCCGTTTAGCCACACTATAGTTGACCCCACCTCCGACAAAAAAACAGAGAGGCGTTTTATTGATGCTATAAGTGATGGATTAAGACAAAGTATGGAGAGGCACCCCAACTTAGTTCTAATGGGGCAAGACATTGCTGACTATGGAGGTGTGTTTAAAATCACGGATGGCTTTGTTGAAAAATTTGGTAAAGACAGAGTTCGAAACACACCACTTTGTGAATCGGCAATTTTAGGAGCCGGATTAGGTCTTTCTATTAAAGGAATGAAGGCCATGGTGGAAATGCAGTTTGCTGACTTTGTAACAGAAGGATTTAATCAGATCATTAACAACCTGGCAAAAACACATTGGCGTTGGGGCCAACCTGTTGATGTTGTCGTGCGAATGCCAACAGGAGCTGGTACAGCCGCAGGGCCCTTCCATAGTCAAAGCAATGAAGCCTGGTTTTTTCATACTCCAGGATTAAAAATCGTTTATCCTTCGAACCCCTATGATGCCAAGGGATTGTTATGTGCTGCTCTGGAAGATCCAAACCCTTATTTGTACTTTGAACATAAAGTATTGTATCGTTCTGTAAAAGATACTATCCCCGATGATTATTACACTATTGAGATTGGGAAGGCAAAACTAATCAGTGAAGGAAATGATTTATCGATTATCACGTACGGCATGGGTGTACACTGGGCTAAAGAAATTCTGGACACAATGCCCGGTGTTAGCGCGGATGTTCTTGACTTACGCACGTTGCTTCCATGGGATAAGGAAGCAGTTGAAACAACCGTAAAAAAAACAAACAGAGTGCTTGTATTGCATGAAGATACTTTGACTGGAGGCATAGGCGCAGAGATTGCCGCGTGGATCAGTGAACATTGCTTTGCTGATCTTGATGCACCGGTTACGCGCTTGGCCAGTTTAGATACAGCTATTCCGTTTGCTCCGACTCTTGAAAATAACTTTTTGCCAAAAGGAAGGTTGAGAAAGCAGATTGAAGAGTTAATGAATTATTAGTAGTGGTTAATTTTTATCCGTTCCAACGGAAATGCCAGTTTGCAAAAGACTTTACATTGGCTTGAAATACTAGTCGGTGGGCAATTTTCCATTTGGCAGCATCAACCGCTTTTTTAGTATCTTAGCTGTTCATTTTCAAATTTTTGAGCGTTAGAGCGTATAATATAGGCACAGTACCTAAGTACACATGGACAGTCATGTGCATCTTCTCGTTCTTTTTTCTTTTTTCGGTTACTACTTTCGCTCAAAACACAAAGGGAGATCAGCCTGTTTCTAATCAACGACAGGTTCGCGAATCCAAAGGGAAAACCAAAGCACAAAAAAGAAACAAGAAACCCAAGACCAAGGATATTTCAGGCAGAAGACTGAGAACCAAAGATAAATCTTCTGCTAACCGTGCCAATGTTGGTATAAAGCAACCTGACCCATATCGTGGAAGAAGCAGAACGCAAAGCGACAAGGCGGCTAAACCAAGAGGTAAAATTTATAGTAAGCCTCCTCGTGAGCAAAATCAAAGGGCATGGACCGGAGATATTTCAGGTAAACCAATTAGAAGAATAGTGCCCTCGAAATCTGGAGTAGCCAGAAATAATGTTTATCCTCAACGAGGACGTTATTTTAACAATGGGTCCCCAAAACCAAAAAAGGATAAGCCGAAAGTATATACCCGTACTTCGTCTGGGGAGTTTCCAATTAAGCAGACGCCACAAAATAAACAACGAGCATGGAAAGGAGATATTAAGGGTGGTCCGGTTGGAACACCATCGCGATCCGGCCAAATAAAAAATACATATAAGCAGTTTGGTGAATATGGCAATCATCCATCAAGGAAGCCGCGTAATACAGATAGAATTCAGTCGGGACGAATTGGTTCGGGACGATCTTTAAGATCCTCCTCAAGCCCTTGGCCAAAGAATAAGGAGAAGGTGAATCCAAGGTCGGGCTCACAGTCTTTCTTAACTCGCGGCAGGAAAAATGTGTATTGGGGAAAATATTCAAAGAGCGGAAAGGCTGTCACTACAGATATTACAGGGAAGCCATTAAAAACAAGAAATTTTCGATCTACCCCAGCGGGACTCGTATCACGTGATACCCTTAGATTTTTTGGACGCAGGCCTGGAGGAGACAGAGCAAGTAAACAAACTGGCGGTGGAATTGAATTGGGAAGGAAAGGACAAAAAGCCTGGGCCGGGGATATTTCCGGAAAAAAATTGAGAGGAACAAGACCTAGGAAGAACGAGGATGTTGGCGAATTCTTTTTCCCAAGACAATTATCAATGTCGCGGACCGGGGAGGTGGGTAAACCAATTGAGGGAAGGGGCATTTATGCCGGAAAGCGCAAGAAAAAAAGAGTTGAGAGTAAGAGTTTGCCTCCTAGGCCGCCCGGAATCGGAGGAATATCAGTTGACAGATATATTGGAGATATTAATGGTAGAAGACCAATAAAAGGCGGAGGAAGCGTAAGTGGTAAACGTTGGAATAATAAAGGTGAACCTATCGATGTAAATGGTGCTGGATTGGGTACCATACAAGGAGCTAAATTCCGAGGTAAATCAAAAAGAGGGGAAATATCTGGCTTCTCTCAGCAAGGAGAGGGCTGGCGAGGAAATATAAAACGAGGGGAACTTTCCCCGGGCTTCTCTTCACAGGGGGCAGACTGGGCTGGAAATAAAAAAGGGAGAAGACCACTAAAAGGTGGTGGCAGCATAAGTGGTAAGCAGTGGAATAATAACGGTGAGCCGATAGATGTAAATGGAGCAGGGTCTGGTACTAATCGTGCAGGTAAGTTTCAAGGTAATTACAAAAGAGGTGAGCTTTCTCCTAGCTTCTCTTCGCAAGGAGCCGACTGGGCTGGAAATAAAAAAGGAAGGAGACCGCTAAAAGGTGGTGGCAGCGTAAGTGGTAAGCAGTGGAATAATAACGGTGAGCCGATAGATGTAAATGGAGCAGGGTCTGGTACTAATCGTGCAGGTAAGTTTCAAGGTAATTACAAAAGAGGTGAGCTTTTCCCTGGCTTCTCCTCACAGGGAGCCGACTGGGCTGGAAATAAAAAAGCAAGGAGACCACTAAAAGGTGGCGGTAGCGTAAGTGGTAAGCAATGGAATAACAAGGGTGAGCCTATCGATGTAAATGGCGCTGGGTCTGGTACTATTCGTGGGTCTAAGTTTCAGGGAAATTATAAAAGAGGGGAGCTATCCCCGGGCTTCTCGTCTCAAGGAGCCGACTGGAGTGGAAATACCAAGGGGAGAAAACCCAGTAAAGGAGGAGGAAGTGTAAGTGGCAAACTTTGGAATAATAATGAACAAGCTATAGACGTGGTAAGTGCAGGTAAGGGTACGATTGGGGGAGCTACTTTTCAAGGTAATATTAAAACGTCCAAGCCAGAAAAAGGAGGAGGAAGTGTAAGTGGAAAGCATTGGAATAATAATGAACAAGCTATAGACGTGGTAAGCGCAGGTAAGGGTGCGATTGGAGGCGCTACTTTTCAAGGTAAGATGAAAACAGGAAAACCTGAAAAGGGAGGAGGCAGTGTAAGTGGAAAGCTTTGGAATAATAATGAGGAACCATTAGTGAAGCTAGGCGCGGGTAGTGGCAAGGCTACTGCACGAATTAGAGATTATCAAGGCAATCTAAAAATGCACAAGTACAATGACAGTCGTCTTCATCCTGATTCTAAATTTGCTCATAGCTTTCACGATAATGTGAAAGAAGAACGAACTTTTTTAATTAATGTAAAGTTATTCTGGTCAAAAGTTTTCAAAAAGAGCGATACACAACCTGAGCACTTGAAAGAAAAAGTCAGAAAGCCACGGTATGACAAAGGGGAAGAGGGAATGTGGTATAATTAGAGATCAATAATATAGAATGACAATGAACTGGAATGAACTCAGTGATGCAAAACAGTTAGAAGAGTTAACAACACAATCCCATCAGCAACCTGTTCTCATCTTTAAACACAGCTCCAGCTGCTCCATCAGCAAAACAGCGTTGGGTAGACTTGAAAGAAATTGGAATGAAGGTGAAATGAAAAAAGTGAAACCTTACTTTCTTGATTTGCTTTCCTATCGGACAATTTCAAATGAGATAGTGAATCAGTTTTTTGTAGAACATGAATCACCACAAATTTTGATAATTCGCAACGGAAAATCAGTGTATGACCGCTCACACTTTGACATAGATTATAAAAGCGTTAGATCCGAAATCGAGAAATAAACAATCTCTGGTTCTTAAAAGTTGAAAACAATACTCTGCTTAACAGTTTCAGACAGGCTGAGTGCCACTGGACATGTGCGAGCGGCATGTTTTAATTTTTCCTTTTGTTCTGCTGTGGCCTCCAAATTGGGGTGTAAAAACGTTATTTGAATCTCTGCAATTTTGCGTGGGTTGGCACCCATTATTTTAAGAACATCTGAAGTTAATCCCTTTAGATCAATTTTTTCACGTTCGGCTGCCATGCCCATTAGGGTCATCATGCAGCTGCATAAGGCGGCACAGACCAAATCGGTAGGACTAAATGCTTCGCCCCTGCCATTGTTGTCTGTTGGAGCATCTGAAGTGATGCTAATTCCTGACTTCATGTGCGTTGATTGCGTTCTTAATGAGCCCAAATAAGAGGCCGAAATAGTAGTCATCGAAATTTGGTTTATGCTTGTATTTACTTTGGTACCGCAACATTGGTGAGAAATTGCGATTTTATGAGCTAATTTTGTAATTTCAATTAGGATGAAGATTTTTGATTTAAATTTAATGGAAAGTTTTCCTGAGAAATGGGTTTATCCACCAAAATATCTTTAGTTTTTTGTTTTTTAATCGTAGGCACCATTACACTTTATGGTCAGTCAACGGATAGCTACGATTATAACTCTGAGTTCACATGGGGCATTAATAAAAACTCTTCGGGAGGACTTATTGGTGGCTTTGTATTTAAGAAGGCAAGGAAGCTGAATACATGGATGTTTGAAACTTTTAATCTTGAGATTATGAATGTAAAACATCCTCAAGAGGTAAGGCGAAGTTCAAATTCAACAGGTAGCTACTTTATTTTTGGAAAAAGTAATTATCTCTATGCAATTCGCTTTCAATATGGTCGCGATTTTATTCTTTTCAAGAAAGCATCTCAACAAGGTGTTGAAGTTAAACTAGTAACCGCAGCTGGGCCGTCCATCGGGATAGTGGCACCATACTTTATTGAACGTTCTGTTGACAACAGTCTATTTGCAACCAAGAATGAGCAGTACGACCCTGAAAACAGAGACCATTCCTTTAACAACATACTAGGTACAGGTCATATTTTTGAAGGACTTGGAAATTCAAAAATCCAATTAGGAGCTAACCTTAAAGCCGGTTTAAATTTTGAATTAGGCACTCTCAAAAGTCAGGTAACAGGATTTGAGGTAGGCTTTTTAATGGATACATACTTCAACAAAGTTGTATTAATGCCTTCCAGTATTAACAATCGTGTTTTTCCGACTATCTTTTTTACCCTTTTTTACGGTACTAGGAAGTAGTTTCACACTGAATCGCATTACGCAATTCCAAAATGCTTAAAATTTATCCGGATTTTCCGTGACTACATGGTCGAATTTGGATTCTATCCCTATATTTGAGATCCTAAATTAAGATATTATGGAAGCGAAAAAGACTGAAAAAGCCAATCTGGAGAATAAGTCAACTTTTTTCCTAAGCATCGGCCTCCTCGTATCCATGGCTTTGGCAGTCATGGCATTTGAGTGGAAGCAATATGATGAATCATTGTCTGCACTAGTGGGTAAGAACACGAATACATTTGAGGAAATGATTGAAGTGCCGCCTACAGATATACCACCACCACCACCACCACAAATCCAGGCACCTGTTATTATTGAAGTGCCTGATGAAAAAGAGATTGAAGAGGATCTCGATATTAAGTTCGATGTTGAAGCGACAGAAGAAACAAAAGTTGAGCTTGTAGTGGTTGTTGAAGAGGCGAAAGAAGAGGTAGACGAAATCTTTACAATTGTTGAAGAGCCTGCTACTCCAAAAGGAGGAATGCCTGCTTTCTATAAATATGTTTTTGATAAGATGAAGTATCCACCACAAGCCCGAAGAATGGGTATCGAGGGAAAGGTATTCGTTGAATTTGTAATTGGTAAAGACGGAGCGATTACGGATGTAAGAGCTGTGAAAGGTATTGGGGCTGGATGTGATGAAGAAGCTGTTCGAGTAATACAAGGCGCACCGGCATGGAGTCCAGGTAAACAGCGTGGAAAGTCTGTAAAACAGAGAATGGTACTTCCTATTACCTTTAAGTTAGGTTAGTAGTAACAAAACAACAGAGGCTAAAATTATTAAACCCACCATAGGTGGGTTTTTTTATTTGATAAAGAGGCCGAGGAGTAAGCCAGTAATAATAATTGACCAGGCTGGCATGCGAGAAAATGAAAGCAGACAAAACGTGCCTATAGTAAATCCAAAATTTGTCAGTGAATTTTCTAATGGCTGAAATAAAATGATTGCTGCGGCAGCTACCAATCCTGCGTTGGCTGCGAGAATTCCTT
Organism: Bacteroidia bacterium; assembly: GCA_016650355.1. Taxonomy (GTDB): domain Bacteria; phylum Bacteroidota; class Bacteroidia; order Cytophagales; family Cyclobacteriaceae; genus ELB16-189. The sequence goes on from JAENVX010000434.1 coordinate 6,704, forward strand.
CTAATGATGCCCGTATCGGCCTGAACTTCTTGAGGCTTTCCCAAATACGTATCATAAAGAAAATAAGAAAAGTACCAGGCAGAAAAATCCCAGCAGAAGACATGATTGCCCCAAGCAGTTTTCCTATTATACCATAGTCCCGCATGGCGAGCGTACCGATATAGGCGCTGAATGAAAACACCGGACCGGGTACAGATTGTGCCAGTGCATAGCCGGAAAGAAATTCTTGCGGGGAAAGTGGATGATATAATTTGGGGTATTGAACAAATTCGGTAAAGAGCATTGGAGTTAACACCTGTCCTCCTCCAAATATTAGGCTTCCGTTGCGATAGAAATTTTCGAATAGAAGAATAGGCTGCGCTTTGGTTATCGCGCCAAGTACAGCTGCAAAAATTAACACCCCTGCCCAAAGTAGGAAATTTGACCAGGTAACATCAAACTTCTTTTTTTCAACTTTAGGATGCGCCTTGTAGTCAAATGCAGTGACTATTCCCGCAATCATTAATATAATGGGAAACACAAAAGGTGTTTTTATAAAATAGGACGCAACGCCTGCTATTACCATTAACACAAGGCCGGTTTTAGTATTTACAGTTTTGATACTAATGCTGTATGCCGCATAACTCACAAAACCAACAGCCATGGGTTGAATAAAGCGAGTGAATTCCATCGAAATTTGTTTTTTCTCGAAGCTCGTGAGCAAAAGCCCCGCAGCTGTCATAATGATCACTGCTGGCAAAGCCCAAACTAAAAGAGTGAGGTAGGCTAATCCGGCTCCACCTAGCCGATATCCAATTGCCGTTAATGTTTGTGTAGAGGTGGGGCCAGGCAAGACCTGACATAGCGCATATAATTCGTTTAGATCATTATCAGTGAGGTATTTTCTATCATTTACCAAAAGCTTCTGAAAATGTGCAATGTGGGCTTGAGGTCCACCAAAACATGTGACCGACAATTTCAGAACATCCTTTAAAAAAATATAATATCGGATGCGCTGTATCAATATTTCAGATTATTTCTTGAGACCAATTTCTTTTAAACGTTGATTAAGAAAATCACTGGCTGTAATATCGTCCCATAATTTTGGATGTTGCTCATCTATGCAATTGGATAAGCAAGCTAGACTCATTTCGGATCGCGGATGCATAAAAAAGGGAATGGAGTACCTGGGATTATTCATTAAATGCCGTGGCGGATTAACTACCCGATGTATAGTAGATTTTAGCCTCTTATTCGATAAGCGTTCCAGCATATCACCTACGTTCACCACCAATTGTTCGGGAAGAGCAGTGATAGCAATCCACTTTCCATCTTTGCGTAATACCTGTAGTCCATCTGCGCTTGCACCCATAAGTAATGTGATCAAATTAATATCGCCATGTTCTGCTGCACGTACAGCATCGGCAGGTACCTCATCCGGATTTTCTATTGGGAAATAATGAATTGGTCTTAATATGCTGTTTCCGTTTTTAACTTTTGCATCAAAATAGGTTTCAGGCAACTTCAGGTAGAGGGCAATAGCTTTGAGCACTTGAACCCCGGTCTTTTCCAACCTTCGATATACGTCCAATCCAACTTCTTCAAAGTCCGGAACCTCCGCAGGCCATATATTGGAAGGATACTCATTTTTGATTGGATCGTTGTCTCGCACATTCTGGCCAATATGATAGAATTCTTTTAAGTCACCGGTGTTTCTTCCTTTGGCATGCTCCTTCCCTTTTCCAATATATCCTCTTTGTCCGGCAAGTCCTGCAATTTCATATTTCTGTTTTGTAGAATCTGTGAGGGCAAAAAATTTCTTAATGGCTCCATAGAGCTTATCAGACAGGGTATCAGTAAGGTAATGGTTGCGTATGGCTACAAACCCAATATTGTTGTAGGCCGCGCCAAGATCCTGAATGAATTTATTTTTTCGAGTGGGATCGCCACTGGTGAAATCGTCAAGGTCTAAAGAAGGAATCTCATCATAAAGGATATCAGCCATGAGAGCATATATTTAGTCTATGCAAGCTAAATATTTTTGGTAAATTTACTGGTATAGCGTATTGTGCTCGATTTCGTAATTGCTTGTATGAATTATAAGCCATAAGCCACGAAAAAGAATTGTATCAAATACCCTTTAATAGACGCCCAATAGGTAGATAAATATCGATTCTGTTTATCTTGCGTCTGCCTAATTAAAAAAACCAATAATTATGAACGTAAAATATTATGCAATCGCAATCGCTTTGGCTTTAGTAGCTACCGTGTCTTGTAAGTCAGGTAAGGAATCAAGTGATGCTGAGGTTTCACAAGAAGAGACCAAGGACGCAACGGCTGATGGAGTTTTCTTTGTAAATCATTCGGATGGAGAGAATCTTGCATCTCCTATTATTATTGAAATGGGAGTAAACGGTATGACCATTAAGCCGGCAGGTGAGGTGGTTGAAGGGACAGGACATCATCATATTATTATAGATGGGAGTTACGTTGAAAAAGATCAAACGGTGCCGATGGACGCCACACATCTTCATTTTGGGAAGGGGCAAACTGTAGATACCCTTACACTGGCTCCTGGAAATCATACACTGACTTTACAATTTGCAAATGGCGTACATAGTTCCTATGGTAAGGACTGGAGCAAGACGATCTCTATCTCCGTTACTCAACATGAATAGTTAATTACAAGGTTATTGAAGAAATAAAATGAGTCAGGTTATGCCTGACTTATTTTTTGGAAATGGATGTGATATTCAATTTATGAAAAAATATTATTTGCTTGGTACCTTCTTTATTGCATTTATCTGCTCTTGCGTAGCACAAGAAATTACTATGTACAAGACGTTTGGTGGTGTGCGGTTTGAGCGAGACACCCTGGCGCTCAGCATTAAAATGGTAAAGGAAATCCTTCGGGAGAATCCACTTGCATTCGAGGAATTTAATAAGGCGAGGGTAAACTATAATGTGGCTGGTATATTGGGCTTTGCAGGAGGTGTTTTGATTGGTATACCCATTGGCACTGCCATTTTAGGTGGAAATCCGGAATGGGCATTTGCCGCTGGTGGTACAGCCCTGGTTTTAGCATCAATTCAATTCAATAGAATATTTAAGTCGCGTGCATTACATGCACTTGACATCTTCAACGAGAAAGTAGGTTCTTCAAGAATAAGACCAGAATTTTACTTTGCGGGAGCGAATGTTCGGCTTGTTATTAACTTCTAAAGTTGCACAAGATTTTTCCTGGTTAGCTCATTTTCAATGTTGCCCGTGTTTATTGTAGAAGCGGGTTCGAACAACATAATGTGTACATCCTCTTCGGCAATTGGTTTGTGTTCCACGCCTTTGGGCACAACGATGAGTTCACCGGGATGGATATCGATCGATTTGTCCCGAAATTCCATTCTTAATTTTCCTTTAACAACATAAAATAGTTCATCTTCGTGCTCATGCTGATGCCAAATAAACTCACCCTTTAACTTTGCGAGTTTTACATGCTGACCGTTTAGCTCGCCAATGATCCTTGGATTCCAATAATCTGTAAACAAGGATAATTTCTGATCAAGATTTATTTTTTCCATCACTGTGTTTATAAATTTTTAGTAAGTCGGAAGATATGGACTCTTGTGATATCAATTCTCCATGCAAAAGTGGAGATGCAATTCCTTCGCCAAATGATCGGGTAGAGGTAAATGTCCGGGCTTCATCCCACAAACCAGATTCAATGAATAATTTTAAGGTTTGAGCGCCACCTTCAACCATAATGGACTGAATTTTTTGTTTGTACAGATTCTGAACAAGTTGATTTATGAAATCATCCTCATCAAGCCTTATTAATTTAAGGTTAGGATGTTCTTCATGCTTTAGAACATTATAGCAAATTGTATTTTGTGTTTTATCGAATAAGTTAAGGTTGGAAGGCAGGCGTAAGAAACGATCAATAACAACTCTTATTGGATTTCTCCCCGACCAATCACGAACTGATAGTGTTGGATTGTCATGTGCAGCAGTCTTGGTGCCAACCAGAACGGCATCTTCCTCACTTCGCCACTTATGCACCACCTGCCGTGATAATTCACTGCTAATCCAACGAGATTCGTAATTAGAATGAGCAATAAATCCGTCATCCGTTTGCGCCCATTTTAGAACAATGAACGGTCTTTTTTTTTCGACAAATGTGAAGAACCGTTTATTCAATTCGGCACCTTCTTTTTTCAATACGCCTAACTTCACTTCAATGCCAGCCTCCATGAGTTTTTTTATTCCGTTTCCCGCCACTAATGGATTTGTATCGCTGTTGGCAATCACAACACATTTAATCTGGTGTCGAATCAACAAATCGGCACATGGTGGCGTTTTTCCATCATGAGAACATGGCTCCAGATTTACGTAAACAGTGCTTTTTTTTAGGACTTCTTTATCTAATACTGAGTTAACCGCATTCGCCTCAGCATGTGAGAACGACGGCTGAAATGATTTGAGAAGCGTGGTGAACCCCAGCTCGCGCAATAAATCGGTAAGCTGGTCCTGATGTGGAGGTTTCAGGTGATAGGTCGCAGGTTCGAATGCCACGGGACTATCCAGTTGAATGGTCGCCAGCCTCCGGCTAAGGCGGGCGTTCTCGGCCTGGTCGACCAACAAGGCTTTAATCCGAGGCGGCGCGACCTCCTCAACACGACGTAGGAGTTCTTCAATCGTATTGAACTGGGCGATCAGCTTCATCGCCGTTTTCTCACCGATGCCCTTCACGCCGGGAATATTGTCCGCCGCATCGCCCATGAGCCCCATGATCTCCACGACGCGCGCCGGTTCCACACCGAAGCGTTCTACGCATTCCACTTCGCCCAGCCACTTGTCTTTCACTGGATCATAGATGCGCACGTGAGGCGTCAGAAGTTGGAACATGTCCTTGTCGCCGGTAACGATGACGACGTCGAACCCAGCCTGCTCAGCCTGGTGCGCCAGCGTGCCGATCAAATCATCTGCCTCGTAGCCGGCTTGCCGGACGGCAGGAATGTTGAGGTCATCCACGACGCGATGGATGTAGGGAATCTGGGCGCTCATGCCTTCCGGCATCGGTGGCCGCTGCGCCTTGTAGGCCGTGAACTCCTCGTGGCGCAATGTTGGACCCTTTTCGTCGAATGCCACAACGAGGCCGTCCGGCTTCCGTTCACGAATGATCTTCAACAATGTCGTCGTAAAACCAAGGATGGCGTTGGTCTGGAGGCCTTGGGAATTATTCAGGGCCGGCAGGGCAAAGAATGCACGATAGATATAGGCGCTCCCATCGATCAGATAGAGCGTCTTGCGGCTGGACTCGGTGCTCGGCATGGGGGATTGGGGGTTACGGACCGGGAGCCAATGTCAGAGGCGGTTTATCGAACTGCCGGCGCATGCCGTTAATGACACTCAGCAGGGTCGGCTGGCCGACCATTTTCGCCTCCAGCTCACGTTTTTTAGGGAAATCCATGAGGGAGATCCCGATCAGCATCGTCAGCAGGCCCTGCCCCGGCAAAAACAGCATGGCAAAACCGGCCACCAGGAATACAATCCCGACGACGTTCTTGGCGACCATCCCCAACAGACGCAGCATTGGATGATGGCCCTTCATCCAATGGCGGGGAGTACGTGTGTCGAAATAGTCGGCAGGCAAGCGGACGAGAATCCATGGGATGGCAATCAGCGAACCAATAAATCCGATGACCGAAGCCACGGTGAGGCCGATGAGCACATCGACCGGAATCCATTGCTGAACTGTTGCAAGTAAGTCATCCATGCACCGCACATCCTAGCATGCGACCTGGGGGCACTCAAGCCAAGGGCCAAGCCTGGGAGCCTGTCCGACAGAGACCATGCTTCTGCGGCGAACGGCTAAGTCTGAAAGGCTCCGAGTCGAATGTTTACGGCATGTTTCTCGGCGAGCTATAATCGCGCTGCCATGTCGCGTCGTTCGGCTTTCACAGTTCGGATCAGCGCCTTGCTGGGGATCGCGGTCCTGGGCACAGCACTGTTGACGATTCCTTCCTCCATTTGCGCATCGGACGATCTTCATATCGAGATAAGGAAGAAAGGTCTGGGCAAAGAAGTCGTCATCACACAGGGGGCACACGAGTGGTTTATGCTGATCGAGGTGACACCGGAGAATTCCGTCGTCTTGCGGCAGGAAAAAGAGCACGATACTTATC
>JAENVX010000435.1 GCA_016650355.1 Bacteroidia bacterium
TAACTTGATTAGTAGTGACAGGGATGCCCTCCCGATTAATTTAATCAGGTTGAGCACCAATACGATTGAGGCAATCCAGGATTCGCTGGTATCCCGAAGCCTTGCTTTTATCCTATTCATTCCATAGGCAGTTTTTGCCTGGCCAAATTTCCCTTCAATCGGATTTCGTTCCCCTGGCCTTATGTGATTGTCCACTGCCAGCGAAGGACGCCCTAAGGGTTTAGCGACAAGGGTTATGTTGAGTGTTTTTAATTTGGCCCTGTTATCTCTGTTACAATAAATTTTATCTGCAAATACTTTTTGTGGGTAGTACCCAAATCTCCTTTTATAGTTTTCTACTGTGCTTATTAACCTGGTGCCTTCATTAAAGGCATCCCATGATAAGTCTTCCAGAAAAGTAATGCCATTCATTATGCTCATTTGTATCTTGGATCCAAATTCTACATATGCATTGGTTTTCCCTCTTACTATCGGGCGTACATGCGGTTGATGTATGCTTACAATACGATGTTCAACTGAATGGGTTTTGTTATCGTACATAAACTTTTGCTGCCCATACAATGTTTGTATTACCAGCAAATATTTGTACTCCTTTTTTTTCAACGGTATGTTGTCAAAGTGTTTTAATAATTGATGAATGTATTTGATGTTGCGGTGCAGATAACTTAGTTGTTTTCGCAGAGCATGGCGGATTTCCTTATTTGTTTTATGCTTCTTTTGGGCAACTTTTAGGTATTCTTTCCTTGCTATTTCCCGATAAGTCCGTGGCTTTATTTTTTGTTCATCCACTAACTTTATTTTACCATATAAAATGTCTATCAGCTTTTCAGACTGCTCCCTGGCATCGTTTAACAAATTCAAATCTGTAGGGTAACTTATATCTTGGGGACAGGCTGTTGCATCTACTATCAGTTCTCCTTTATTTGCCGGCGGATCAACTTTAGGTTCTTGCCCGGTGGGCTGCGTTGATTCATCTGACTGGTTTAACTGACTTGAATCATCATTAACCGCGTCATTGTTTTGGGGAGTATCTTCTTTGTTGTCTTTACTTTCTTCGGTAACCAATCCCATTATTGTTTCGTTGATTGCATTTAACTGATCCGCACCAAAGCGTTTACGCAAATCAACAAATAAAGAAGCATCGAAAACAGCTTCGTAACTAAAGCTTGAAAAGCCAATAAAATATTGCATGTAAACATTCTCCTGAATCTGCTGAACCGCTTCACGGTCACTCAAATCGCACATGTGTTTAATGAATATCGCACCGATTGCTACCCGTGGGTTAATTCCACCGGCTCCCGTAATTGAATTATTCAACTGCCGTTGATAAATATTGGCAATCTTATCCCATGGAATTTGTTTGGCTAATTTAACCCAACGATTGCCGGGGTCTAAATGCTTTGTAAAGGGTGATTCAAACCCCACCAGTTCTAACTGGTTTGGGCTTATATACCGGGCTTTGGATGCACGGCTTTTTTGAGCTTTTGCCATTTTCCCTTGCACTTTTGGTTAATGCAAGTTAATTAAAACTTACTGTCAGCGTACGTTGAAGGGATAAACAGCAGACCCTAAATAAACTATCCGCTACTTTACCTGCAGTTAATTTACAACTGTAAGATCAACTTCCATCCTGTTCTTCTGCAAATAGCTCATCAGCTCGCTCTGGTTGAAA
>JAENVX010000436.1 GCA_016650355.1 Bacteroidia bacterium
CTTCCAGTGTTGCTTCAAAGCCTTTTTCTTCCAAACCTTCTGCTGCCATCATCTTTTTCCCTAATGAAATTTCTCTTTCATTGACCTTGCCATCAGCGTAGATGAGCAGATAATATAAAGAGGCCATAATGGATTTGAAGTTCATAGAATTAAATAAAAAATAATGGCGCCAACTTATAAAAAGCGCTGATGCTTTCCAGCAAAAGCAAACTCAATTTATTTAAAGTCAATTAAAAAATTACGCTAGTAGGAAAATCATTGTTGTTGTTCTAAAAACTCCTACCGAAAAGGTCATTAACAAAAAAACCCCGGAAAATTCCGAGGTTTTTAAGCGGTCCGGACGGGACTCGAACCCGCGACCTCCTGCGTGACAGGCAGGCATTCTAACCAGCTGAACTACCAGACCATTAAAATAAGGCTGCAAAGATAACTTTCGAGACACTCAAACCAAAAGATTGAAGTTCTTTTTTAAAATCATGTCGCAATTGCTCTCATCCGCTCAGATAACGAAGTTGATTCAGCACCTTCCTTCATTTGAATTTTATCCATTGCATATTCACTTAACGCAGTGATAGTCAGCGAGGGATTGACGCCTAAATTGCATGGCATAATGCTGCCATCGAGAATATAAAAGTTGTTGTAGCCGTGCACTTTAAAATTTTCGTCTACTACTCCTTCTTCTTTTGTTTTGCCCATGGGGCAGCCACCAAGGATATGTGCTGTAGAGGCAAGTCCAAAGGCTACCTCACTAAATGCATTGTGTGGAACACCTTTCACTTTTTCAGCGTATCGATACAGGGCCTCCTGCCCAATTGGAATATAGCTCGGTACTTTTAGCCCACTCTTGTTATCAAACGAAAGACTATTGCCAAACCATCCTCGCTTCAATTTCATTTTCATGGAATTTGGTAGCGACTGCATGATCAGGAAGATAATAGATGTTTGAGCCATCTTGAAATTGAAAAGCGAGCGAATAAAATCAACCGGCTTCGTTACTATGTTTCCAATCATTTTAATCATGCGCACAACGGGTGTTCCACTACCTGCCGCCATAACAGCGAGTCGCATCATTGCTCCGGAGCCGTCCGGATATTTACACAGCTCGATATGCGTGTTGTCGTCTGGATTAAAAACAGAACTGATTGCAATGCCATGATTGAGTTTGCGATCGGCAGCAACCACACCCGAAAGCATTTCGGAATTGGTCAATATATTTTTTCCAAGTTTGTCGGACAAATCAGGCAATGTGTTGTAGAGATGTTTTTGCTTTAACAGCAAATCCAGTGTGCCCAACACTCCCCCGCTCACCACAAGACCATCGGAGCGATATGTTTTCCTTTCCTTTCTAAACCATGAGGTGCTTTTACTGGTGTGAATAAAGTATTCACCATCTTTAACTTCAATTTTCTCAACAACAGTTTCTGCCAATACTTTCGCACCAAAAAGATTTTCCGCAAACCACAAATAATTTTTATCAAGTGTATTCTTCGCATTGTGCCTGCAGCCCACCATGCAACCAGCGCATTCAATACATCCTGTTCGTTTCGGTCCGAGTCCTTTGAAGTATGGATCAATTTCTTTTTTGGTATCTCCCAAATAAACGCCTACATAATCTACTCGGTCGTAGGAATTGGCACGGCCCATGTCTTCGGCTACTGATTTCAGTACATGATCCTCCTCATATTCTTTGGTGAATTTTTCGCTGCCCAGCATAAAGCGTGCTGTTTCGAAATAAGGTGACATTACTTTTCTCCAATCTTTGAAATGCGACCAGATGGGATTGGTATAAAATGTTTCACGAGGCATCATGTGTGTGTTGGCATACACCAACGACCCACCTCCTACTCCTACACCGGAAATAACAAATACTTCTTTGAAGAAACTTAGCTTTTGAAAGCCAAAACATTTAAGCAAAGGAATCCATAAATATTTTCGGATGTTCCAATTGGATTCAGGAAAATCAGTTGACTTCCATCGCTTGCCTTTCTCTAAAATTAACACTGAATATCCTTTCTCAGCCAGGCGCATGGCAGACACCGATCCACCAAAGCCTGAACCAATAACGATGTAGTCAAACATATCGTGCATTCAGTAATCAACTAATCACCGGCACTTTATATCCATTATTATAAGATGGCTGAATAAGATTGTTCGCTGCAGCTTCTTTGAATTTATTAGCAGAAGAATCCCATGTTACTTTATTTCCGGTTTTGTACGATATGTTTCCCATCTGACAACCGTAGCAACATGTGAACCTGCTTGAATAGGACAAGTGAGTTCATTTAATTTCCGCGACTTTACCGCACTAATAAAATTCTTAGTATGCAAATCCAATCCATTCTCTTTAGGACGTTGAAGTGGTACCTCCTCCATTCTCTTTTCATCGGGAATTACTTCCCATCCACCACGGTCAAGCACCAAGGTTCCGTTGTTGCCAATGTAACTGATTCCATGATTGCGGCCATAGTTTCCATTGCTGATACTTTGTGCCTGCTCCCAAATCATATTGTACCCATCAAATTCATATACGGTGGCCATGGTATCGGGTGTTTCATGGGGGCCATCCGGATAGGCATACTTTCCACCAAGGGCAACGGCAGACTTAGGAAACTTTGCATCCATACCTAACAAAGCATAGTCAATCAAATGAACACCCCAATCTGTCATTAAGCCTCCGGCATAGTCCCAAAACCAGCGAAAGTTAAAGTGAAAGCGATTAGGATTGAATGGTCGCTTCGTTGCAGGCCCTAGCCACATCTCATAGTTAACACCCGCTGGCGCAGGGCCATCTGGCTTGTTTTCAATATTCGTCATCCAACCCTGGTACGCCCAGGCTTTCACGGTTCGTATTTTACCAAGCTTCCCTGTCTTTATAAAATTTAAGGCATCCACAAAATGCGGCACACTACGTTGCCATTGACCACATTGCACAGCTCTGTTATACTTTTGTTGTGCGGCTACCATTACATTACATTCCTGAATTGAATTTCCAACAGGCTTTTCCACATACACGTCTTTACCTGCTGAACACGCGTCTGTCATCTGCAAGCAATGCCAGTGATCTGGCGTTCCGATGACCACAACATCGATATCCTTATTCTCCAACAACTTGCGATAGTCGGAATATGTTTTTGTTTGAATGCCGCTTTTGGCTAATTCATATTTGCGAAAGTTGAGAACATTGTCATCCACATCGCACAGGCCAACAATATTCACTTCC
>JAENVX010000437.1 GCA_016650355.1 Bacteroidia bacterium
AGTCTAGTTGAGATCCGAATTTATCGAAAAATTCAATTTCTGACTTCTTATTCTGGGCCATGCTCGTTTCCATTGCGGTTCTAAAAATAGTTTGGGCTTATATATCCTACCAATTGTGGACTCGCAAGTCCTTAATCTCAAGGTCTCCTATCTGAATATTGATTTTTATAAATTCCAACCTCCCAATCTTTTGGTTGTCTTCCAATCAAAATTGCCCATAGCCTCAGATAAGTGGTCTGAAAACCGTACCTATACCACTTTAAATAATAGGGCAGCCAAGTTAGTACTTTAAAATTGCTTTTTCCTTTTTCCCTCTCTATCCAATTTGCTGGAACTTCTCCTATTTTCCAGCCGATTCGGTGGCATTTAACCAGCAGTTCAATTGAATAGGTAAAACCTAATGTAGATTCAATTTGAATTGTATCCAGTACTCTCTTTGAAAATAACCGAAAACCATTGCTTGCATCCTTAATTGGAATAAAGGCGATCCAGTGCAGCGTAAATGAAGCTGTACGAACCAATAATGATTTTAACCACGGACACCTTTTCATACTACCCCCTTTCATAAATCTACTTGCCGCAACAATTTCATGCCCATCCAGAAAAAGTTGAAACATCTTATCAACTATGATTGCGTTTTGAGTATCATCGGCAGGGAATACAAGTGTTGCCTTACCCACGGTATTTTCAAATCCGGTGGTTATTGCCCTGTGCGGGCCTCTTTCTTTGTTCTTTGTAAAAACGATTTCAAATTTATATGCACTTAAATGACTCTGCACTGCTGGAAGGGTAGTGTCGTTTTCATTATCATAGCAAATCTGAATACGACAAGGAGTTTGAACATGCCGGTTTAATGAATTCAAAACAGGCACAATGTTGTCCGCTTCATTGTACACGGGAATGACTATATCTAATGCTATCTCTTTCAAGGCTCTATTGTTAGCTTAGCTAGTGATTTTAAAGGAATTATTAAAATTGCTGATATCCATCGAAATATCGCTTGGCACCTCGAAAGGTACTTCTCTGGCAATATCCTCTCGCGAGCACTCCTTTATCGAAGATTTGTATTTGCTATAGCAAGCAAAATCCGAAATTCTTTCACCTCCTACATTGAGAGTTCCAATGTAGGCGTCTTGTAGAATTTGACAAATATATTGTACAAGAAGATTTAAAGGGATCTTTGATGTGTAAATGTCAACAGCTGATGTTTCAAAAGGGATATTCTCAGTGTCAAAAAAACGAGTACGAATAATGCAGTGGTTGGCAAGAAACCTAACGGCACATTCAGCCCCAAGCTTGCTCCATCCATACTTAGTTTTGGGTATAGTTGAAGAGTTTTCATGATATTTGCCTTCCGTACCAGCATAAACCCCATCAGTAGAAATGTGCAAAAAACGTATTGAGCTTCCGGTCATTGACTCTTCATTTATCACCGCGGAAACCAAATTTGATGTTCCTATAATATTTTTATGAATAGCCACCAAAGGTGTGTTTTCGCTGCCTACTAGCCGAGCCATGGCCGCTGCATGAATAATGTAATGCACTTTGTTTTGATCTAAGAATCGTTTAATCTTATCGGGATTGCAAATATCCAATTCTGAAGAAGAGGGGGCTAAAAGATTTTTGAATTTGCCAGATTTGATAATGGCTTTCCCCAGCATGCCCGTGCCACCTGTCAACAGTATTTGCTTCATTGGTTAAGGAATAACGTCAGTCGCTTTTGTAACCCCCCAAAGATCAATTATTACTTTGTTGCTCGGGAAGGGAAGTCCTTTGTAGGCAGAGTGAGGAACTCCAATTATAATGATATCTGAGTCTGCAACCAATTGCTCCGTTGTTACAAAAGTAGGGTCGTTAACCATATAATCCGAACAAATGACATTTGCATTATGAAAGGATAAAGTTTTCTTAAGTCGAAAAGAAAGTGAATCTCTCGTGTCATCAATATCAGCCTTGAATGCCATGCCTAATATTCCCACGGTGGCTTTTGAAAGATCGTGGGAATATCTAAGTTGAGACACAATGAAATCAGGTAACCCCTCATTTACCATCATGGCCGCATGGCCTAGTTGAAAAGTATTTGATGTGAAGGAAGCCAACTGCATGGTGTCTTTCAAAAGACAAGGACCTGCAGTAAAGCCAGCACCCGGAATACTGGCGGCCCGGCCGTAACCGTCCATAAGTGCTTTCCTTATGCTATCGTAGTTTTCGCCATGCATGGTTGCAATCATGTAGAATTGATTGCTAACCGCAAATGAGATATACCGCCATGCATTGGCAAATAGTTTGATAAGTTCTGCCTCACCCATTTTGACTGGAATAACCTTCGGGGAGAGAACAGAAAAAAGTTCTACCGCTTTTTTCTCGGACTCCGAATTTAATCCTGCAACAATTTGAGGCAATTCATTAAGTTCCTTAATGGAGTATCCTTGAATAATTCTTTCCGGACAATAGGCAATATTAATCGACAGACCTTTTTTAAGCAGGAATTTTTCCATCTGTTCGCAAACCCTGGGGTACACCGTACTTCGGATTATAATGGTTTGACTGCTGTCCAGATACTGCATAAACTTTTCAAACAAATTGAAAAAGCCTCTTAGTTTAGGACTTAGGTATTCGTCAACGGGTGTACCAATTGCAACAATAATGTAATTTGCATTAGCTAAATCTTTCAGGTTAAGAGAAATCGTAAGTTCTTTTCCAATTACTTTCTTTAAGACGGGTTCAGCCCCATATTCAATGAATGGCATTTCACCAGCTAAGACTCGCTCTGCCTTTTTTTTGTCTATATCATAAAGACAAACCTTTAATCCTTTGTTGGCAAAAGCGATCCCAAGCGGCAAACCCACATGACCTAGGCCTCCAATAATGATAATATCATATTTTTTTTCGTGCTTCATTAAAGGGATATTTTATGATTAACAACAGCTAAAAACAGAGCGGCAAGATGAAGCGAATGGTTGAATTTAGAGGTTGTTATGTATTCTTTCAACTGGTGCTTTGGCAGTAGAACTTTGGTCACCCCAGCTTCGGTTGGAGAATCTACAGGGGTGGCATTATTGCCAAAAAAGCACCATTGCCTGTTAGCCAGTCTGCCGGTATCGGGATGAAGACATCCAAGAAGATTTACATTATCGCAATGGAATCCTGTCTCCTCAAACAATTCACGGGTTGCGGCCTGCTGCGGATATTCTCGCTTCTCTACATATCCTGCAGGCAATTCCAACGTGTAGTCCTCGACCGCAGGCCTATATTGCTC
>JAENVX010000438.1 GCA_016650355.1 Bacteroidia bacterium
CGGCCAACTTCATCGCAGCCGGCTTCGATCAAATCAGGTGTGAAGGAAGAAAGTAACACATACAAACTTAATGTTCTCATCGCCCGATACAAAAAGAAAGTGATAGTTTTGGGAAAGCGTACAACTAAATTCAACATGTCGAAACCAGAAAGAATAAATCCTTGGACAACTCTATCTGATGCAGTGAAGTACGATAATCCCTGGATCAGCTTAACGGAATATCAGGTTATTAACCCCGCAGGTGGAAAAGGCATTTATGGAAAAGTGCATTTCAAAAACAAGGCCATTGGCGTTATTCCCTTGGATGAAAATAATAACACCTGGCTGGTGGGTCAATATCGATATCCGCTAAACGAATGGAGTTGGGAAATCCCTGAGGGTGGGGGATCATTAGACCAAGTCATACTGGAATCCGCTCAACGTGAACTCAAAGAAGAAACCGGTCTCTCTGCAAAAAAGTGGACAGAAATCCTGCGAACTCATTTATCAAATTCTGTAAGCGATGAAGAAGGATTTGTTTTTTTAGCGGAAGAACTTGAACAAGGTGAAGCTGAGTTGGAAGATACTGAAGCAGATATGAAAGTTTGGAAACTTCCATTTGGTGAAGCACTCGAGATGGTGCTAGCTGGCAGGATCACAGATAGCCTGAGTATAATGGGAATTTTGAAAGTAGCGAGATTAAAAAATATGTGAGTCCATATATTTCATGATCTTATAGATAGCACCTAGTACTTTATCAACTTCCAGCATCTTTTTACTATGTCCTCCCTTAATTATTCTAGTCACGTCCGTCCAAATTTCCTGCTTGCCTACCCAGTCATGCTTAGCATGCTTGGTCAAGTGATGACAGCCGTTGCCGATAGCGTGATGATTGGTTGGACAGGGGCAACACCGTTGGCAGCTTCATCGTTTGCCAACGTTTTTTTTTCCATCCCACTTTTTTTTGGCATTGGTGTTTCCTATGCCATCACTCCGTTAGTTGCCGAAGCAGCAGGCGCCAAGAATAGCCTTAGTATTATTGAGACCCTTCGACATGGTTTGTTGATTAATCTACTGGTTGGATTCGGATTAGTAGGTCTCATATTCCTGGTTGAACCATTTATGTTTTCGATGGGTCAACCTGAAGATGTTGTGACACTTGGTATTCCCTACCTCAGCATTATCGCTGTGTCTATCATTCCCACGATGATTTTTCAAACGTACAGGCAGTTTGCTGAAGGATTAGAAAGAACGCGTATGGCGATGGTGATTGTGATCGGTAGTAACGTGCTAAATATCACACTTAATTATATTTTCATTTTTGGCAAATTTGGTTTCCCTGAATTAGGACTTAATGGTGCCGGATGGGCTACGCTAATTGCGCGTGTGGTAATGGCTGTTGGCATGATGTTCTATATATTCTACGGCAAAAAATTTTTAGCCTACCGAAAAGGATTTTCTTTTGGCAAGTATTCAAAAGCGCTTATTTCAAAAATGCTTCACATTGGTTTGCCTGCAGGTTCACAATTTATATTTGAAGCTGGGGCGTTTGGCTTTTCAGCTCTTATGATGGGATGGCTCGGCACTACTGCCTTGGCTGCCCATCAGATTGCCATCAACCTTGCCACCATTAGTTATATGACAACATCTGGTCTTGGTGCTGCGGCTGCCATACGAGTAGGAAATTTTTTAGGGAAGCGGGATAAACAGAATTTACGAGCCTCCGCCTTTACCATGATCTGGATGGCTGTTGTATTGATGTCTGCTTGGGCTTTACTTTTTATTTTCGGAAGATACTTTTTGCCTGAGCTCTATATTGATGATCCTGTTGTTATTCAGTTAACCGCTTCGCTGCTTATCATTGCTGCGTTCTTTCAACTCTCCGATGGTATACAAGTAGTTTGCGCTGGTGCTCTTCGCGGCTTGCAAGATGTAAAGGTACCTTCCCTTCTCATTTTTGTTGCTTATTGGGTAATTGCCTTACCTCTTGGTTATGTGTTGGCATTTCCACTGGGGCTTGGTGCAAATGGTATTTGGATTGGTCTATCAATAGGATTGACATTGACAGCAACAGCAATCGTATTTAGGTTTCACCATCTGAGCAACAAGATGCCTACAAAAGAGATAACTTCAGAAGTTGACTAAAAAATTACGATTACCAAAAGCTACATCTGAGCACTATTAATTTTCATGGCTCTTACCTGCACGTAATTACCAGCAAATTTCAGTACTTTTAAATCACACTCAATTCTAACTTATGCAACTTGAAGCAAGACCGGTGCGTCATTCACAGACTACAATTACCGAGTTGATGATTCCCGCCTACGCCAATTTTGGCGGAAAAATTCATGGTGGCATGTTGCTTTCGCTGATGGACAAAGTAGCCTACGCTACGGCCAGCAAACATGCGGGAACATATTGTGTCACAGTTTCGGTGGATAAAGTTGAGTTCCTCCAGCCCGTTGAAGTAGGTGAATTAGTGTCCATGCATGCCTCCGTAAATTATGTTGGAAGGACATCGCTTGTCGTAGGTATCCGGGTGGAATCACAAAATGTAAAATTAGGAACCATCAAACATACCAATTCCTCATTCTTTACAATGGTAGCCAAAGATGATGATAACAAACCTATGCTCGTCCCTGCCTTAATCCTTGAATCAAAGGAAGATGTTAAACGGTTTATCGAATCCATGAACATGAAAGAAATAAAAAATGCTATTCGTGAAAAGATGGACGATGCCAAATCTCACATCGAAGTGGAACGAGCTCATGAGATTCTTAAAAATGAACGATGCGTATTTAAACTTGACTAAATAAAAAACTAAATCGTAAAAAGGAAATGAAGCATTGCCTTATTCTTCTTCTTGTTGTAAGTTTTAATATTTCTCACGCGCAATACCCTGTCGTTCTTACCCAAAGGGAGCAGTCACGTGTTATTGATGACCTGCTCGAAGATCGCTTGCGAAATACCTTACCTGGTTTGATGCGTAGGGAAGGTTTTGATATGTGGGTGATCATTTCACGAGAGTACAACGAAGATCCGGTTATTGAAACTCTTTTGCCAGCCACATGGATGGCTGCAAGAAGGACAACGATGCTTGTTGCGTTCGACCGTGGACTTGATAAAGAAATGGAGTACTTAGCTGTAGCCCGATATGATGTTGGCAAAGTATTTAAACGAGCCTGGGATCCCGATGCCAACCCTGATCAGTGGGCACAATTGGGAAAGATCATCGGTGAACGGAATCCCAAAAGGATTGGGGTAAACAAAGCACCTTCTTGGGGCCATGCTGATGGACTTACCTCGAACGATTACGATAACTTATTAAGAGTGTTACCAAAAAATTTACAAAGTCATGTGACATCCGCTGAAAAGCTTGCGGTAAGTTGGCTGGAAACGCGTACTGAAAAAGAAATGACTCTCTATCAGCAAATCTGTCGGATCGCTCATGAAATTATTTTGGATGGGTTTTCTGATACAGTAATACAACCAGGCGTGACTACTACTGAAGATGTGGTCTGGTGGTACCGAGAAAAAATCAAAGAATTAAAATTGGATACATGGTTTCATCCTTCGGTTTCTGTACAACGGAATGAATTAGAGGCCGTCACAGCAAAACGACCAACTCCATTAGTCATTTTACCTGGAGATCTACTTCATGTTGATTTTGGAATTACCTACTTGCGATTAAACACCGATACTCAACAACATGCGTATATCCTTAGAGCAGGTGAAACCGAAGTACCGAAATATTTGAAAGATGCTTTTGCAAAAGGAAATCGACTACAAGATCTTCTTACTGGCAACTTCAAAGAAGGACGCACTGGCAATGAAGTGCTGAAGGCAACTCGTGAGCAGGCTATCGCTGAGGGAATCACACCTTCCATTTATACCCACCCCATAGGCTTTCACGGGCATGCAGCAGGCACCACCATTGGAATGTGGGATTCGCAAGGAGGCGTTCCCTTCACGGGTGATTATCCGATGCATTATAAAACTGCTTACTCGATTGAATTAAATTGCACCGTAAACATTCAAGATTGGAAGAAAGATATTCGCATCCAGTTGGAAGAAGACGGGTACTTTGATGAATCAGGCTTTCGCTATATTGATGGAAGGCAGAGGGAGATAATTCTAGTGCCGAAACCGGGACTGAACAAACCCTAAAGACCCTCAAACTATCTTAACTACCTTAATTGCCAGTTCCCATTCTGATTTGATTTATGGTTATCATTGTAGAAACTCAACTACGATGAAACTACTATTATTGACTTTTCTGATGACAGCTACTATCGGAGAATGTTTCTGTCAAGATCTACAAGATTTAAAAGAATATCAGTCAGATATTGGATTTAATACAAACTTTGTATTCAATGGAATTTTCAACTCTGGGGGAAATGGAAGCCCCTTTGACCTTATGTTAAAGAAACAAAAAACTGCCAACTCTGCTTTTCGTTTTGGAACTAGCGTATATGTCAATAATTCTAACGATTTAAATTATTACCAGCAAGGCTACAGCAAGTATATTATGTGCGACCTTAGCATTTCAATTGGTAAGGAATTTCAAAAGCAAATAAACAAGCGATGGATTTTTTATTATGGTGTTGACTTTGCCCCGTTCATTTCATTTACTCAAACAGAATATTATGCTCAGGCTAACTTAGAATACTATGTACAAAGTCTCAACAGTAAAAATACGTATGGGCTAAATTTCATTCCATTTTTAGGAATACGACTTAATATCAATGAGAGATTATATGTTGCAACGCAAACCAACTTATTTCTTTCTTTTAACAGAAAAGATATAACTCAAAAATCAATTGATAGTGGTAATAGCAGTCCAGGTAACTATATCTATTATTCAAATAAGAAGAATTTCTACGAAGGCACGGTGAACATAACCCCAGCTTCGGGTATATTTTTCTTTTATCGCTTTTAATAGAATTATATTGAACCCTAAAAATTGTGAGTAATCATTAACTTTGTCTTATGGAAAAAATAGTTGTTACACCGAAAAACAAAGCGGCTGGTATATTTTTAAAAAAACTTTTTTCTGAACTTGAAAGCATTGATCAAATAGAAGTGATTGAGGATGGAGAGGTCGTAGATAATGAATTGTTAAAAAGAATGAAAAAAAATCTAAAAGGCGGTTACACTACTCCTGGAAAAGTTACAGCTACGTTGAATAAAATCATTAATCAAAAGTGAACATAGTTTTTCTTAAAGGTTTTGAAAAAGAGATCTCTAAAATTAATGACAAAAAACTCGCTCTTTCAATAAAGCTAATCATTGCTTCTGTCGGATCAGCCACTGAATTAGCTAGTATACCAAATCTCAAAAAATTAAAAGGACACAAAAACGCATTTCGTATTAGGATTGGAAATCATCGTATCGGTATTTATTTTCTCAATGGGGTGGTGACTTTTGCAGCTTTCGATCACCGAAAAGATATTTACGCAAAGTTTCCATAGTGCAATGAAGATTCTTCGTATTCTACATACTTATTATGGTCTCACTGTTTTTGGAATTCTCTTTATCCTCTTCCTTCCACTTCTTCTCATACCCATCATCTTTCCAAAACAATTTCAATTAATTGGCATCTTCAACAGATGGTGGGCGAAAATCCTGTTTATTTTAACCTTCCTCCCTTTTCGAGTAGAGTGCCAAGCTAAGCTTGATTCAACAAAACAATATGTATTTTGCCCCAATCACTTTTCTTATCTGGATATCCCAACAATGGGTCTCAATCCAATCAACACGATATTTGTTGGCAAGAGTGAAATGGAAAACATTCCGTTGTTTGGCTTTATGTACAGCCGGCTTCACATCACCGTAGATCGCTCTAAGTTAAAAAGTAAGTTCATCACCTTACAGCGTTCTCTCGAAGCCCTTGACCAAGGTAAGAGTCTCGTCATCTATCCTGAAGGCGGGATTATCACTCACCATCCACCTCACATTGTAAAATTTAAAGACGGAGCCTTTAGGGCAGCTATCGAAAGGCAAGTGTCAATTGTGCCTGTTACCATTCCCTATAATTGGATCATAATGCCAGATCCTCCAAAATACCTTCACCCCCGAAAAATTGTAGTTATTTTTCACGAACCCATTGAAACAAAAGGCATGACACGCCAAAACGTAGACGAGTTAAAGAAACGTGTCTTTGAAGTCATCCAAGGTGAATTGCAAAAACATAACCCCGCGCTGGTCCCACACGTGGCATAAATTCCAATCCACAGAAAGAATCAGTAGCTTTGCAAGCAATACAATATCATGAAAATCGACCGCGCCCAACTAGATAAAATCGCTCACTTAGCCCGGCTGGAGTTTGACGAACAAGATGCCGAAAAGATGATGAAGGACATGACAAATATTGTGTCGTTTATCGAAAAACTCAACGAGGTCGATACGGAAGGAATAGAACCGCTCACCACAATGAGTCACGAGGTCAATGCGTTACGTGAAGATGAAGTTAAGCCGCACTTAACCCATGAAGAGGTACTTAAGAATGCACCAAAAAAAGATTTGGAATACTTTCTTGTACCGAAGGTGCTTGAGTGATAATACTAATTCTTGATCATAGACTTCGAATCCAGCACTTCTAACAAAACTCCGATTGCTATTAGCCTAGTAATGAAGTAAACTTGCAACCAGTTTTTGCATCTCGATGTTATGTATTCAATTCAGTTCTGGAAATCCTGGCCGCTCGTATACCAACGCATCTTTTGGGTGTTGGCCAGCTTGCTCCTATTTTCTCTTCTCTATGTTTGGTTCTCTTTTTTTCTATCACCTGCCCCTACCCTAACCTGGCAATACATTCAGGAACGGGATTTACTGGAAGTACCTGTTCACACGTTCCAAACCGGCCTTTTTGAACTGACCATTAAAGGGGACAATTACATCATTTTCGAACGCCTGTTGGGAAATGATTTAACACCTTCTCCAATTTC
Organism: Bacteroidia bacterium; assembly: GCA_016650355.1. Taxonomy (GTDB): domain Bacteria; phylum Bacteroidota; class Bacteroidia; order Cytophagales; family Cyclobacteriaceae; genus ELB16-189. The sequence continues at coordinate 6,927 of JAENVX010000438.1, forward strand.
AGCTTATACTTTCCTCAGCATTCTCGTTATAAGTGCCCTGCTTCTATTATCCATCATTACAACCCTTAAAAGATTTTGGTACAGCATCGGCATGGGTTTATTTATACTTTTTATAGTTGGGTTCCGTTTAGAGCTGCTACAATTTTTAGGATTGACAAATAAAATACCAACCATTATTGTATTGTTGATTTATGTATCAATAAGTTTCTATTTCCATGCC
>JAENVX010000439.1 GCA_016650355.1 Bacteroidia bacterium
CTTTAACAGTGAGGAGGTAAAATACTTTGATACCAAATCCCCCTATACGAGAATGTATGTTGTTTGGGGAGGGAAGGGAAGGGCTTCTACTCGTGTTGAATTTAGTAGGAATATAAGTCCACAATGGAATTTTGGATTTAACTATCGGCCGCTCTTGATTGACAAACAAGTTCAGCGAAGGGGTAAAGGAGATCGGCAAACAATCAGTCATTATATGGATGGATACATGGCGTATAAAACTAAAAACGACAAGTACTCCGCGTTAATCAACTATAGGCGAATCAGGCATACGGTCAATGAGAATGGTGGCGTGAACGTAACGAAGCCTGATTCAACGTATGCTTCGCTTTTTGAGAAAAATAATGCAACACCCAAATTATCATCTGCAACAAGCGTAGAGCAGCGTAACAACCTGCATTACTTTCACCAATTTAAGGTAGGTAAGGGATTACAGATTTATCAAAAGGGTGACAAGGGCAAGCAGTACAATCTTTACAGAGATGATATGAATAAGGATAGCTCTTATTATGATCACTTTGAAAAGAAATTAGGCAAAGACTCAATCAAGGTTAAAGACAGCGTCAAGTTTGCTTACTGGCAAAATGAATTTGGCTTCAAGGGAAACGCAAAAAATCTTTATTACAATGCTTACTATAAGCTTAGGTCTTATCAGTTTAGTTATAAATACCTCCACCCAGATTCTCTTGCCTTTTCCCCAAAAGGGAAAGAGCACTATGCTGGCGCCAAGGTTGCCTATAATTTTGATTCGCTCAATTCTGTAAGCGGATGGGTAGAATATTTATTGGATGGAAACTACCGCTTTGAGGGAACATTAAACAGCAAATGGATTGATGCATCGGCAAGAAGATTACTCTCCAAACCAGGATTTGTTCAAAATGCGTATCGAGGCAGTTTTGACTACTGGAATAATAACTTTTCGAATATGCAGACTGACCAGGCAGTTGCTTTTTTAAAAGCTAAGATTGGTCCATTGTTCGTATCTCCCGGGGTTACTTATACTGCCTACCAGAAGTATATTTATTATCTATCCAACAATGGATTGCCATCTGTTGATCAGCAGGTGTTGCCGGTGCAGTCTTCGGGCAAGCAGATCTTAGTGGCCCCCGAACTTCGAATGGACTTTGAGTTTTTTAGAAGTTTTCACTTCCGACCTCAGGTTATTTATTCAAAACTTCTTCAGAATGACGACAAGGCATTGCGGATTCCCGAATTGTTTGTCAATTCCCAAATTGCTTTCGAAGATCATATGTTCAAAAGAAGTATTGAGGTGCAAATTGGGTTTGATGTGCACTGGCATTCGGCCTACACGGCACTGGGGTATGACCCGGCCATACAACAATTTTATGTTCAAGATAATGTGATATCACCAGCCTTTCCACTGGTTGATATTTTCTTAAATGGAAAAATCAAGACCGGAAAGTTTTTTGTTAAGTATCATAATTTTGTTCAATTGATTACACAATCGGGGCATTTACCTACTCCAAATTATCCTGGTCAGGGCAACGTGCTTGATTTTGGTTTTGAACTATTATTGTTTGATTAATAGTATTGAAAAGACCAATATCAACTTTCAGGAACAAAAGTCTTTTGATTTTGAAATTTGAATCTTGAATTTGCAGTATGGAAAAGCACGTTCTAGGTTTGCAGCTACCAACCGATCCTCGGTGGACGAATATTGCTCAGAAAAATATTGAAGAAATTTTGGTGGACCATGCCTATTGCGAGCAGAAGGCTGCCTCAAC
>JAENVX010000440.1 GCA_016650355.1 Bacteroidia bacterium
ATCGGTTCAGTTGTTCAATGAGTTGAGAAGACAAAAGAAAAAATATGGAATGGTGACAGCATGTGTAGGTGGCGGCCAAGGCGTGGCAGGGGTGTATGAATTGTTAAACTAGTAAATAGTTTGGAGTCCTTAGTCATGAGACATATGGACTATTTACTCAAGACTTAGTACTTTAATTATAATTAAAATGGAGACACAATTAGAAAAGAAGCAAGCAATCAAAGGAGGAGAATTCCTCATTCGCGAAACAGCAGCACATGAGATTTTTATACCGGAAGAGTGGAGTGAGGAACAGAAAATGATTGCACAAACCTGTCGGGATTTTGTGAAGCAGGAGGTTCTTCCAAGACTTGATGAAATAGATTCCATGAAAGATCCGAAGTTGATGCCTTCGCTTTTGGATAAGGCTGGTGCCCTTGGATTGTTAGGAACATCCGTTCCAGAAAGTCTTGGTGGATTCGGAATGTCTTTCAATACCACCATGTTGGTAGCGGAAGTATTGGGCGGCTCATTTTCCTTTGCGGTTGCCTATGGGGCACATACCGGTATTGGCACACTGCCGATATTATATTATGGAACAGAGGAGCAGAAAAAAAAGTATGTTCCAAAACTTGCAACGGGTGAATGGAAAGCCAGCTATTGTCTTACGGAACCAGATTCCGGATCGGATGCTAACAGTGCCAAATCAAAAGCAAAGCTTACTCCGGACGGAAAACATTACCTGATCAACGGACAAAAGATGTGGATCACCAACGGTGGCTTTGCCGATGTGATGATTGTGTTTGCAAAAATTGATGACGATAAAAACCTAACAGCATTTATTGTTGAGAAGACATTCGGGGGCATCACCATGAATGAGGAGGAGAAGAAGATGGGCATAAAAGGTTCATCCACCCGGCAGATATTTTTTAATGACTGCAAAGTGCCAGTTGAAAATATGTTATCAGCACGTGAAAATGGATTTAAGATAGCCGTTAACGTGTTGAACATTGGTCGCATCAAACTTGGATCGGGAGCAGTGGGAGGTTGTAAGGCTACGATCTCAACAGCTGTAAATTATTCCAAGGAGCGCAAGCAGTTTGGATCTTCGATTTCATCTTTCGGTGCAATCAAACATAAAATTGCTGAAATGGTCACGCAAACATTTGCATCAGAGTCAGCTCATTATCGCGCAGGGCAAAATATTGATGATGCTTACGATGCATTGCTCGCTGGAGGCATGGAAGCTGGAAAGGCAAGGTTAAAGTCGTTGGAAGAATATGCTATTGAATGCGCGATCCTTAAAGTACATGGCTCTGAGGTATTGGATTTTGTGGTGGATGAAGGTGTACAGATATATGGAGGTATGGGCTTCTCGGCAGAGGGTCCTATGGATCGTGCTTATCGTGATGCTCGCATCAACAGGATTTTTGAAGGCACAAATGAAATCAATCGCTTGTTAACAATTGACATGTTAGTGAAGCGGGCTATGAAGGGAACACTTGATTTGATGAACCCGGCAATGGCCGTACAAAAGGAGCTGATGGCAATTCCTGATTTTGGTGGGAACGATGACACTTCGGTACTTGCCAAAGAGAAGAAAGCGTTACGTAACTTAAAGAAAGCTGGACTAATGGTAGCGGGTGCGGCCGTTCAAAAATTTATGATGAAACTTTCTGACGAACAGGAAGTGTTGATGAGTTTAGCAGACATGCTTATTGAAGGATATGTAGCTGAATCAACATTGTTACGAGTAGAAAAGTTGATCAGTATTCGTGGAGAAAAAGCTTGTGAAATAGAAAAGGAGATGGCAATAATCTATTTGCACAATGCCATGGAGAAAGCAGCTTCGGCAGGTAGACAAGCGATATACGCTTTCGCAGAAGGAGATGAATTGAGATTGATGTTACTGGGATTGAAACGGTTTACCAAGATTGATCCATACAATCTAAAAGAAGCAAGAAGGAGAGTGGCGAACTACGTAATAGATAAGGGAGAATATCCTTTTTAGACACAAGACCTAAGACTAAGACTTTAAAAAGCCTGGAAAATATTCCGGGCTTTTTTTGTGGTCCAAATCTTTTTGCTTAATTAGCATTTTAGTTTAACAAAATAGTTAAATAAATTGGTAAAAGAAAAGCGTGATAATCAGACTGAAAAGGCCATTTTAGAGGCAGCCGACAAGGTATTTACCCGCAAAGGCTTCGCAGCAGCTCGAATGGAAGACATCGCAAAAGAGGCGGGAATCAATCGTGCCCTGCTTCATTATTATTTCCGGAGCAAGGAGAAAATGTTTGATCTCATTTTTGATCAGCGCGTACGGGAATTTTTTTCCGGTTTGGGTGAAATCATTGGTTCAGAAAAAAACCTGGAGGAAAAGATACGGGCAATCATTGAGCATGAAATCACCATTCTAATAGCTCACCCCTACTTGCCCATTTTTGTTCTTCAGGAAGTAAATCAGAATCCTCAACGGATGTTAGAACATGCGCAAAAAGCAGGGGCTCATCCCAGCATGCTATTGAAGAAATTCTCGGTTCAAGTAAAGGATGATATTAAGAAACAAATAATCAGGCCCATCGATCCAAGTCAGCTGCTCATGAATATTATGTCTATGGCAATTTATCCGTTTATCGCAAAACCCATCCTTAAAACTATTCTGGAAACGGATGACACTGGATTTGAAGTTGTGATGAAGCGGAGAAAAAAAGAAGTAACGGAATTTATCCTACAAGCTCTTAAAGTATAGCCTATGAAGTCACCTCTTAGAAAACACCTTCTGCTGTTCTACTTTGTCTGGGGGTTACCTTTAATGCTAACCGCGCAAGCGATCACGCAACTAACCCTAGATCAATGTTATAAACTTGCGAGGCAAAATTATCCATTGATCAAGCAAAAAGAACTCCTTGCTAAGAGCCTTGAGTTTACCATAGCTAACAC
>JAENVX010000441.1 GCA_016650355.1 Bacteroidia bacterium
TCGTAGTCATCCCCAAATACGATGAGTTTTTCTCTAACCCCCGCAGCTGTTTGAGTAACATAGGGTACCAGATTGTTGGGAATACCCATTGGAAGTTCACCAATCAGGGCACTTTGATGGGCACCGATTGGATTGAAGTAGCGCAATGAAATTACCCGAAAGCCTATCGTTGTGGCATCTTCCAATATTCTCTCACAAATCTGTTTTGTAGCACCATAAGGTGATTCTGCTCTCTTGAATGGAGCAGTCTCATTCACCGGAATACTATCGGGTTGACCATAAACGGTGCAAGAGGATGAAAAAATCAAATCCGTAACCTGATGTTTTTTCATTACCTCCAATAGGTTAATAAGAGACCCCACATTGTTTTTGTAGTATTCAATAGGCTTCGTTACAGACTCATTAACTGATTTGAAGGCGGCAAAATGAATAACAGATGAAAAGGTATTTCTTGAAAAAAGGACATCCAATGCCTCAGCATCCAAACAATCAATCTTTTGAAAATCAACTTTAGTTTTTGTAATGGCTTCAATCCCATCAATCATTTTATAATCGCTGTGCTCCAGGTTATCGATAATGGTAACCCGTTGACCTGCTGAAATTAATTCAACAACTGTATGCGCACCTATGTATCCGGCTCCGCCTGTTACCAAAATATGATTCGTTTTTTCCATAACAGTTATAAGCGAGCAGACACGAAGGACTTATCTAAAAAGCCCTTAACATCGTAAATTATTGTTTTGTCATCTTTGATTGCTGACCAATCAATTGTTTTAAATTCATTGTGACTAACCGCAAGAATGATTGCGGCATATTTTTTATTTAAACCAGAAACTAAAGACAACCCATATTCATGTTTTACTTCCAAAGAATCTGCATGTGGATCATGTACTTCTACATCAGCTCCAAAGCTTTGAAGTTCGCGGATTACATCTATAGCCTTGCTGTTTCGGATATCCGGGCAGTTTTCCTTAAACGTAATACCGAGTACCAGCACTTTTGCTTTATTGACCGGCAAATTATTTTGCGTCATGAGTTTAATGACCCGGTTAGCAATATGAACGCCCATGTTGTCATTGATCCTTCTTCCCGCCAAAATTACCTGAGGGTGATACCCAAGACTATCGGCTTTATAAGTCAGATAATAAGGATCGACTCCAATGCAATGGCCACCGACTAAGCCTGGCTTATATTGAAGGAAATTCCACTTGGTTCCTGCTGCCTCCAATACTTCATGAGTATCTATGCCCATGCGCTCAAAAATTAACGAAAGCTCATTGACGAAGGCAATGTTGATATCGCGTTGTGCATTTTCGATTACTTTGGCTGCTTCTGCCACTTTGATGCTGGATGCTTTGTGGGTTCCTGCTTTAATGATTTTTAAATAAAGCTGATCCACCTTTTCTGCTACTTCAGGTGTACTTCCACTGGTCACCTTTTTGATGTTTGGTAAACGATGCTGCTTATCCCCGGGATTGATTCGTTCTGGTGAATAGCCGCAAAAGAAATCAATGTTGAACTTTAGCCCACTAAATTTCTCAAGCACCGGCACACAA
>JAENVX010000442.1 GCA_016650355.1 Bacteroidia bacterium
AACTACGTTAAAGATGACATCGCGATACGATCAAGCCGTTACCACACGCTATCATATTTATAATAGCCTTTTCTTAAATCTTCCCTTCCGGAAAATTTATCGGACTGGCACGTTACTCCCTTTGCTTCAGCAGGATTGTATAGACGGATTTGAAGCAGGTAAAAACCCTACTCAAATTATCAATGACTTCTTTAATGATTATGCACCGACAGCCTCAAAGGAACTGCGTTTTGAGATGCTATTTCGCTTTATTCAATATGTAGAGCGTCAGGTAGTTTTGTTCGATTCCTTAGAGGATGCATCCTTTGCTCAAATCAATGACCTGACGGGAAAAGGAACTTTATCAGCACTGCTTCTTCAGGCATCGTCAGGAGAAGCATTGGCTAACCTGAAAGAAAAATTAGACAAATTTAGTGTGCGCGTTGTCCTTACTGCGCACCCTACTCAGTTTTACCCCGGCCCGGTGCTGGCGATCATTACTGATTTGGAAGATGCGATCCGTGATAACAATGTCGAACATATCAATTTACTTCTTCAGCAATTAGGTAAAACTGCTTTCTTCAAGAGAGAAAAGCCAACCCCTTTTGATGAAGCCATAAGCCTTTGCTGGTATCTTGAATATGTTTTTTACAAAGCTATTCCCGCCATCATCAAGCAACTTGCTGATGGGATAAATATACCAATCATTGATTGGAAAAATAATCATCTCGTGCGGATCGGATTTTGGCCAGGTGGCGACCGTGATGGTAATCCATTTGTAACACACCAAATTACACTTAAGGTTGCACAGCATGTACGCACGACCATTCTCCGTTGCTATCATCGCGATTTGCGTTTCTTGAAACGTAGGTTAACCTTCAAGGGTGTTGATGTACTTATCACAGAGGCAGAACAACGCACCTATCAAACATTGGTTGGAGGAAACAATTCCTATCAACACGCGGATGATCTGGAACAACAACTTTTACTTGTGCGAGAGATTCTTCAGAATGAACATGATGGGTTATTCCTAGACCAACTTGATAACTTTATCATAAAACTGCGGGCGTTCGGTTTTTACTTTACAAGTCTTGATGTACGGCAAGACAGCAGGAAACATCACCAACTTTGGCAATACATCGTTGGGATGCTGCATAAAAAAAATATCGGCATAAAAGAATCTGAATTTAATTCCCTGGACGAAAATGCTCAAATAGAACATCTTTTAAAGATCTCCATTGATCCAGTCTTCCTGGATGTTGATGATCTTTTGATGGAGGAAATGATCAGGAGTTTCAAAGCCATTCAAACAATTCAGCAATTAAATGGAGAATTGGGTTGTCATCGTTATGTAATCAGTAATTGTGGCTCTGCACTTAATGTGATTGAGGTCTTTAAACTCGCACAACTGCTAGTTGCTCACCACGGTGAACTTCTACTTGACATCGTTCCACTGTTTGAAAGCATTGATGATTTAGACAATGCACATGAGGTGATGCGGAGTCTGTATTCAATACCGGCTTATCGTGATCATTTAAAGTTAAGGGAGAACAAACAAACCATTATGTTGGGCTTCTCAGATGGAACAAAAGACGGTGGATATTTACGAGCCAATTGGTCCATCTTTAGAGCGAAAGAAGAACTTTCAAAAGTATCTAGGGAATTTGGTTTAGTCGCTTTGTTCTTTGATGGACGTGGTGGCCCTCCTGCACGAGGCGGTGGCAATACCCATGACTTCTACGCTTCACTCGGCAACACAATTGAAAATGAAGAAGTGCAGATTACCATTCAGGGGCAAACAATAAGTTCAAATTATGGCAAAGTGGTTTCGTGCAAATATAATTTAGAACAAATGATTTCTGCAGGAGTGGAAAGCAGTGTTTTCCCAGAAAGGGTTCACTCCTTTTCTCCTAAGGAAAAAGAATTATTGGACGATCTCGCAAATGCAGGATACGAGAGTTATCTGACGCTGAAGAATCATCCTAAGTTTGTTCCCTATCTTGAAAAAGTGACACCTCTCCCGTTCTTTGGCGCAACCAATATTGGTTCACGGCCCGTAAAACGTAGCCAAGCGCAAGAATTAAAACTCGAAGATCTTAGGGCTATTCCTTTTGTAGGTTCATGGGCACAGATGAAGCAAAACATACCCGGATTTTTTGGAGTGGGGACCGCCATTGAAAAACTGAAAAAGAACAATCAATTGAAGGAGATCCAGTCGCTTTATAGGAAATCACTTTTCTTTCGGACTTTGTTAGGCAATAGCATGATGTCTCTTACCAAATCCTTTTATCCTGCCACCGCACACCTCTCCAAAGATGAAGAGTTTGGCGAAATCTGGGATATAATGTTTGCTGAATTCAACCTTTCCAAAACAAGTATTTTGGAAGCCAGTGATCTTCCAGAATTGATGGAGAATAATACATCTATTCGCGATTCAATAAGACTTCGTGAGCGAATCGTACTTCCATTGATCACTATTCAGCAATATGCTTTGCAGCAACTGAGAAACCCGACAGAAGCGAATAAAGTCTTTGAAAAGGAGTTCAAGACACTTGCACTCAGATGTATGTTTGGAATTATTAACGCAGCCAGAAATTCAGCTTAATTGCATACCTAACTTAGGTGGTTTAAGTTGTGATTCGTTTCATAGTGCATGAGCCACTAAGACTGAAACTTACCCTTCCTTTCGTAACACCTGCAAGGGAGGGGTAGTAATCACTTCCCGGGAATTAAAATATCCAATTAGCACAGTTAAGACAACAACACTAACTCCTATTAACGCCAATTCCTTTCCATCAAACGAGAAGGTGATCTCAAAGAAAAATTTCGCCAACGCCCAACCCGAAACTAGGGATAAAATAATTCCCGTTAAAGCAGAGAACAAACCCAAATAGGCATACTCAATCAATGTGATTTTCGTAAGCTGATGGGTGCGGGCACCAATAGTTCTCAGTAAAACATTTTCCTTTATGCGAACAAATTTGCTATTGAGGACGGCCCCAGCCAAAACCACCAACCCTGTAATAACACTGAACATTGCCAGAAAGCGAATAACTAACCCAATCTTACGGAACAAATCATTCACCGTGCTTAGTACCAATCGTAGATCTATTAAAGAAACGTTGGGATAGCTCACCACCAATTCCTGTTGGAATTTATTCGCAACAATATTATCATCGGCTCGGGTAGCAGCTACCCAAATTTGTGGCGCATCTTCCAACACACCTTTTGGGAATACAAAAATAAAATTTGGAGGATCCATCGGCCAATCAACCTTTCTGACACCACTGATTCGTACTTTGATTGGAACGCCTTGAACATCAAAGGTCAGCGAATCACCCACCTCCACCTGTAATGTTTCTTGAAAGCCTTCGGAAATACTAACCCATACAGAATCCTTTTGACCAGCAACTCGTTTTTGCAATTCCCCGTTGATCAACTCCTCCGATACATGAAGGCTGTCGCGGTATGTGACACGGTATTCGCGGGTAAGTGCCCAGTTTGGAATTTCATCCTCGGAATCAGCCTGCAAAAATTCAATAGTCTTTCCTTTTACTTCACTCAACCTGCACGTGATAATTGGTACCACCTGGTTAACGGGAAGTTTATTGTCCTCTATCAACTTAACTACTCCATCCCTTTGATTGGGCTGAATATCGAATAAAATAGTATTGGATTGGTTTTCACTTCCCGTAAACTCAACCTGACTGAGAAGACTACTTTGAATAATATTAAGCGTTGCAATAATGAATGCACCTAGGCCAATAGATACCATCAGCACACGTGTTTGGTTATTGGGTCTGAATAAATTTGATAAAGCGTGACGAAAAATAAAACTGGAGTTCTTTGGGAAAAATCGTCTTACCAAATAAAGTAAAAGCATTGCAACGAGGGTAAGGCTCCCAAGCGCTGCTGCAAGACCCGCTGCAAACAAAGTGCCTGTTAAAATACTACCGGTTTGATAGGCTGCCGCCAGAATTGGAAAAAGAACAATAAGCAAAATCGTTACAATTTTAGTTTTGGAGAGAATTCTGCCGGGTTCGAAGTCTGCACGTAACACCGCAAGTGGCGGTACAAATCGTACGGAGACGAGGGGTAGAATGGTAAATAAAACTGAGACAATTGTCCCCAAGAAGATACCTTCAAAAACAGCTCCCCAAGAAATTGAAAATTGGAGCTCTACTGGTATTAAATCTTTGAACATTGCCGGCACTATTTGTTGGATGCCAACGCCAAGAGCTGCACCCAAAATACTGCCTGCTATACCCAACATAAAAACCTGGATGAAGTAAATATTAAACGCCTGCCAACCTGAAGAACCCACGCACCGCAATACAGCAACCTCTTCCCTCTTTTCGCGTGCATAAATATGAACCGAACTCGCTACGCCAATACAACCGAGTATCAACGCTACAAAAGCGAGAAGCGAAAAAAATCGATAAACAGATTTAAATCCTTCACCCAGCCCTTCTCGTCTTCTTTCAACAGTTTCATGCCAATGTCCAAACTTTTTTAATATCGGTCCTAATTTCTTGGCTGTTTGCTCTGCCTCTTTGTCTGTATTAGTTTTAAAAAATCGATGATATGTTACCCGGCTCCCAAACTGTACAAGACCAGTAGAGTCAAGTTCACTTTGTGCGATATACACTGATGGTGTGAAGGTAGCAGTTATGCCCCCTCCACCCGGAATCCTAAGAACAATACCGGCAATCTTGAAAATAGTATTACCAACCTTGACGGAGTCATCCGAACTTACTTCAAACTGCCTTGCAAGTGCATCGTCTAACATTACATAGCGGCCCGTCTTTATTTTTTCATACGCATCGGCAGGCTGAGTCTCCAACTTTCCATAAAAGGGAAAGTTTCCTTCAAGTGAAACTACCCGCACAAGACGCGATTGACGGGTGTTCATAAACATCACCATCGAAGCCATTTCTGCTTGCGATGCTTGTTCAAATTTCAGCGAATCAAATGCGGCAAGAACTTCCGGCTCAAATTTCTTATTTCCGTTAGCCACTAAATCGGCACCCAAAAGCTCCTTTGCATTTCTGTCTAAGTCCTTTTGCAAAGAATTGTTTAATGATCCAATGGCAACAACCGCTGCAATGCCCGTGATTAATGATGCCGTGAAAAGAAAAAGTCGAGAAAAATTATGACGCGCATCGCGCCAGGCCATGAGCCACACCCATCGGTCTTTAAAAACCGATCGCGCGTCTCGTTTTATTTTGATAAAGTATTCAATCATGCCAGGCTCACTGCTTTATCGCCAATCAATTTACCGCCTTTCATCTGAAGAATTCGCTCTGTACGTTGAGCTAATTCCAAATTATGTGTGACGAGAATAAGGGTGGTCTTTTCTTCGCGATTCAACCCAAACAACAAATCAGTGATATGGTTTGCATTCTCTTCATCAAGGTTTCCTGTTGGCTCATCTGCAAAAAGAATTTTGGGAGAGGTAATAAAAGCACGTGCCATTGCTACCCGCTGCTGCTCACCACCCGAAAGCTGTGAAGGATAGTGGTTCAACCGATCACCCAAACCAACTCGATCTAATAGTTCCTTCGCCTTTATAGACACATTTCGTTCTCCTCGAAGTTCAAGTGGCACCATTACATTTTCCAGAGCCGTGAGCGTAGATAGCAATTGAAAGTTTTGAAAGACGAATCCAACGAATTGATTGCGCATATAGGCCCGGTCGTCTTCATCCATCGCGTTGAGTTTGAAACTCATAAGTGCAATGGTTCCTCTTGTTGGCACATCTAATCCTGCACAAAGGCCCAGCAATGTAGTCTTGCCACTTCCTGATGGACCTATTATAGAAAGACTGGTGCCTTGTTCCACTTTAAAACTTACCTGATCAAGGACAGTAAGCTCCTGTTCAGCA
>JAENVX010000443.1 GCA_016650355.1 Bacteroidia bacterium
GACTCGGCATCATTGATTTTCTGATTAATCAAAATCCAAAACGTCAGGCCTTTCTGGGTATCAGTCACCTGGTAAATCACCTGATGTTTAAAAAGAAAGCTCCGGCATTGGATCTATTCCCCCTGGAGGTCATTACCCAACAAAATCTTGATTCGTATTTAAACTCTGAGATTCATTAAAAAATATTTTCGTTCAAACCCACGCAACCATGAAACAAAAACTTCTCTATTTTCTCTTCGCCATTTGCTGTTTTGCATCTTCCACTCTTGGACAGGGAGTTGATGTCTTGATTAAAAACGGACATGTCATTGACCCAAAAAACAACATAGATGCTGTTATGGACATTGCCATTACCAACAACAAAATTTCGGAAATAGCACAAAAAATTTCCAAGACTGCTAAAAAGACCATTGATGCCACAGGTCTTTATGTAGTCCCCGGCCTTATCGACATACATGGACACCATTACTTCGGCACTGAACAAGATGCCTACTTAAGCGATAGCTACGCAGCTTTACCACCAGATGGCTTTACATTCCGATCTGGTGTAACAACCGTAGTGGATGCAGGAGGTTCGGGTTGGAGGAATTTTGCTGACTTTAAAAATAAGGCTTTTGCCAATTCAAGGACAAGGATGTTTGCTTTTCTCAATATTGTGGGATCGGGAATGCGTGGTGGTGCAGCTGAACAAAACGTTTCGGACATGGACGCTAAACTTACTGCCATGGTGGCTAAGCAATACCCTGATCAAATTGTTGGAATAAAATTGGCGCACTACATGAGTTCGGAATGGACCCCCACAGATCGAGCGGTGAAAGCCGGTGAGCTAGCAGGCATACCAGTAATGGTTGACTTCGGAGGAGCAGAACCTTTGTTGTCATGGGAAACATTGCTATTAGAAAAGTTACGGCCGGGAGATATTATCACCCACTGCTACGGACAAACCAAAGGAAGAATGCACGTGGTGGAAAACGGGAAGGTTCAGCCTTACGCATTCGCTGCTCAAAAACGCGGAATTATTTTCGATGTCGGCCATGGTGGAGGGAGTTTTACTTTTGAACAAGCTGTGCCCGCTATTAAACAGGGGCTCAAGCCAAATTCTATAAGTACAGATCTTCATACAGGAAGTATGAATGGAGGAATGAAAGATATGTCTAATGTCATGTCTAAACTTCTAAACATAGGCTTAACCCTTAACGAGGTAATTACATGCTCAACCTGGAACCCGGCACAAATCATTAATAAAAAAGAATTAGGACACCTCAGTGTTGGCGCGCCTGCAGATGTTGCTTTGTTAAGTCTTGATAAAGGTACGTTTGGGTATATCGATGTTAATGGCTTTAAAATAGCAGGCGATAAAAAACTCGTCTGCCAGATGACTTTCCGTGATGGTGATATCGTCTGGGATCTTAATGGATTAGCGAATACGTATTACAAATAAATAGTCATGGGTATGATTCGATTTGCCCGAAAAATTTTCCCTATTCTATCTTTTCTCTTCATTGTCTTTTGCTTTTCTCAGTGCAGTAAAGTTGTTGAACTCCCGTTAAGTGACGTAGATAATGGTGGGCTTCTTCTTCCGGAAGATTTTGGGGCTGTCGTGGTGGTCGATAGTCTCGATGGTCGAGCACGGCAGCTGGCAGTTAATGACAACGGAGATATTTATGTCAAACTGATGTTGAAGAACGCAGGTGGCAATGTTGCACTGCGAGATACAACAGGAGACGGAAAAGCAGACGTGATAGAAAAATTTGGTGACTATCAGGATAACGGAAATTATGGAACTGCCATGAGGATTAATAATGGGCATCTATATTTTAGTTCTGAGCTGGCAGTGTATCGCTATAAGCTTGCTCCTGGAGAGTTGCTACCCACTAGTGCTATTGAAACTATTCTCATAGACGATCATCCTCATGGCACTCATGAACATAATGGAAAACCAATTGCTCTGGATAACAAAGGAAATATGTACGTTCCATTCGGAGCTCCCTCCAATGCTTGTCAGGAATTAAACCGTACGCCAAGTTCTCCAGGAATAGACCCCTGTCCTATGCTTGATGATCATGCAGGTATCTGGCGTTTTGATGCTAATAAAATTGGTCAGACACAGAAAGATGGAACAAAATTCGCCAGTGGACTTCGCAGCATTGTAGCAATTGACTGGAATACAGCGGACGATAATCTGTATGTAGTAATGCATGGACGCGATGACCTTTTGAGGTTGTGGTCAGGTGTATTTACTCCCTGGCAAAGTGCTGAGTTACCTTCTGAAGAATTCTTAAGAATAAAAGAGGGATCTGATGCTGGATGGCCTTATTGTTACTACGACCAGATTCAGGAGAAAAAAGTATTAGCACCAGAATATGGAGGTGATGGGGATTCAATTGGAAGGTGTAGCACCTATGAAAAGCCGTTGATTGGATTCCCTGGGCATTGGGCTCCGAATGATTTATTTTTTTACTCTGGCGATCAATTTCCAGATCATTATAAAAATGGTGCATTTATTGCTTTCCATGGATCAACCAATAGAGCACCCTATCCTCAAGCTGGTTATTTTATTGGCTTCGTTCCTTTTGTTAATGGTGAACCAACCGGAAAGTGGGAAGTATTTGCTGACGGTTTTGCTGGAATCGATCCTATTGTTAATGTAAGTGACGCGCGATACAGACCAATGGGAATTGCTATGGGACCAGATGGGTCATTGTATATTTCAGAAACCGAGCACGGTAAGATTTGGAGAATTATGTACAAAGGTGAAAAAGACAAATTCGGAGAATCTCAATTGGCTAAAATGGAAATGCGCAAAACAGAATCGCACATTCGCAGAGCTCATCCTGTGAATGACAACCTGGATAAAGATATTATAGCTGGCGGTGAAAAAATCTATAATGTTTACTGCGGCAGCTGTCATCAGCAGAATGGCCTCGGTGCTTCAGGACGATTCCCATCATTGGCTGGCACTCCATGGGTCATTGGAGAAAAGACAAAATTAATCAGCATAGTACTGAATGGACTTGAGGGTCCAATCGAAGTAAACGGAGAAGCATTTAATAGTACTATGCCAAAGCACAATTTTCTAGGTGATGCTGAATTGGCCAACGTGCTTACATACATTCGCCAAAACTTTGGCAACAAAGCCACTGCTATTTCACCGGACGATGTAAAGAAAATTAGAACTATTTCAAACAATTAATTCATACCTGTAACCATTAAACTTTAATAACTATGAAAACGAACAGAAGATCAGCATTTAAAAAATTAGCAGCAGGATTTGTAGGGGTATTAGGATTTACGGCCGTGAAAGCGGGAACAGATGAGACCAACATGCTGGAAGAAAATTTAGAAGGTAACGTTGTTATGGATCAGGATATTCCACTCTTCTCAAGCGTTAGAGTCCATGGAGGCCTGGTGTACATTTCTGGGCGGGGCGCACATTTCGATGGAGACATTACTTCTCATACAAAACATGTTCTTGACGAAATAAAGGAAGCGCTTGAAAAAGCTGGTTCATCCATGGAGCATGTATTGAAGGCTAATGTCTACCTGAATGATCTCAAAGACTATAAAGGAATGAATGAAGTTTTCAAAGGTAAATTTGGAAAGACTCCTCCAGTTCGCACTACGATTGCCGCAGCAGGGGGCATACCAGGAGACTCGTTAGTTGAAATAGATTGCATCGCTATGTTAAAATAATCAACCATGACAAAAAGAAGGAATATTCTGAAAGGCTTAATGACCTTGCCCCTAGCTGGCATGATAACAAGCAATGAAGCATTTGCAGCTAACCAAGATAACCATGACTTCGAACGGGATTATTTTAAAGAGCTAGGCGTACGCACTTTCATAAATGCGGCTGGAACCTATACAGCGCTCACCGCGTCATTACCTCATCCAGAGGTAATCAAAGCTATCAACTACTCAGCTCTTCAATTTGTGAAGCTGGAAGACTTACAGGATAAAGTTGGTGAGCGAATTGCCGAATTGCTAAAGTGTGAAAGCGCCATGGTTACTGCTGGTGCAGCCTCTGCTATCACCTTGGGAACAGCAGGCGTGGTAACCGGTGGAGATATGCAAAAAGCAGATCGCATCCCCAACGATCTGACAGGAATGAAATCAGAAGTCATCACGCAGAAAACCCATCGTGTTGGATACGATCATGCAATGCGCAACTGTGGCGTGAAAATGATTGAAGTGGAAACCAGGAAAGAATTGGAAGCTGCTATTAATGAAAAAACCGCCATGATGTGGTTTCTTAATTACAGCAACCCCCTTGGAAAAATAAAAGACGAAGAATTTGTTGCCCTTGGAAAAAAGCATGGAATCCCAACC
>JAENVX010000444.1 GCA_016650355.1 Bacteroidia bacterium
AATGAACAGCAGTCCAATACCCCCAGCCGATTAATAATAGACATGGATGATGTATTATCCGATGCCACAGGTCAGTTCATCAATTTTTATGAAATAGAATTTGGCATTCGTGTCACAAAGGAGTCGATGAACTTCAAGGAAGAAATGAAAAGATTTCCGGATCATCATGACGAAGTGTCGAAATTTCCGTTTCGTAAAAACTTTTTCCGCATGATGGCGGTTAATGAAAACAGTCAGGAGGTGGTAAAAAAATTAAACCAAAGGTACGATGTGTTTATCGTCTCATCTGCAATGGAATTTCCCAATTCACTTCCTGAGAAACTGGAATGGTTGTCAGAACATTTTTCTTTTTTGCACTGGAAGCAAATTGTCTTTTGTGGAAATAAAAAAATAGTGCATGGAGATTATATGATCGATGACCTGCCCCATAATTTAGAAACATTTAACGGTGAAAAACTTCTATTTACGGCACCGCACAATATGCAGTTCAATCACTTAAAAAGAGTGAATGATTGGAAGGAAGTTGGAGAAATGCTTCTATAAGATCAAAATACCTTAAAATTGAAGCAAAGTGCTATTGACAGAGTTCCTGAATATAAGGATATTTAGTACTCCCATATCCTTATGAAGAATCTCCTTCTATTAATTATGGTATCTTTTTTTATTTTTCAGGCCAATGGTCAGGCCAAAATAACAGCCAATTGCTTAAAAATTACAGAGTCAACCGTTCAAGTATGGTCGCCAGGCATGGCGCAAGCCGGTGAAAAAAAAGCTGGCGGAAAAATTTATCAAATAGTGGGGATGCTTAAAAAATCGGGTGACCTTACTTTCGATTCTCTTTTCATTGACGGAAGAAGCATTGGAGTTGAGGTTATTAAGGGCAACGATCGCGCCTATAAAGGAACCTTCAAAAAAGGCGATACAATAACAATCCTGGCAAGACAAGACAAGGGTAACAGGTACTTCAA
The DNA here is from genome assembly GCA_016650355.1 of Bacteroidia bacterium. Classification (GTDB taxonomy): domain Bacteria; phylum Bacteroidota; class Bacteroidia; order Cytophagales; family Cyclobacteriaceae; genus ELB16-189. The sequence goes on from JAENVX010000444.1 coordinate 969, forward strand.
AAGTTCGGATGATGTTAGTGCTCTTATTTCTTCTGAAGCTAACACCAGCGCTTTCATAAGTATTTGGTTGAATGGCAAACGCTATTTGCATCCAATAGCGGAATTTAAGGACAAAGCGGGTCATACTCTTAATCAATAACACATATGACGAAAAGAATAGTCGGTGGCTTCCTCACGGTTTGTGTGTTGTATTGCGGATATTATTTTATTCCAAAAGAGAGTTCAAAGGATTCGCGCGAAGCCTATGAGGATTTTCTAAATCATCACCCATTTCAGAGTTTTCTTAAATCATCAGGCGAACAGCATGAGTCTACGGGAGAAACAGACCGGCCGGATTTAGCCATGAAGCAAAATTATTTGCAAACTATGGATCCTATTCTGAAGCGTCCTACGCCAGAATCACTGACTCCTTATAATAAGCCAACAGCCAATGCCCGTGATAAGAAAAGTGGTTCTGCAAACGCAAGGTCTTTATCTACATCAATTGGTAGTGGCACTATGTGGGTGGAACGCGGGCCAAAATCTGTAGGCGGCAGAACACGTACATTAATGTTTGACCCCAATGATGCACAAAATAAAAAAATTTGGGCAGGGGGTGTTTCTGGTGGACTGTGGTCCAACAATGATATAACCGATGCCAACTCAGGTTGGAATAAAGTAAACGACTTTTGGGATAACCTCGCCATCACGTGTATGGCGGCTGACCCCATCGATCCAAAAATATTTTATGTAGGGACAGGTGAAGGATGGTTTAATCTCGATCAGGTGATGGGTGCAGGCATTTGGAAAAGTATTGACAAGGGAGTTTCCTGGACACAACTGGCTTCCACGACTAATTTTTACTTTATAAATGATGTGGTCGTTCGTAAAGAGGGGAGCGTGTCTGTAATTTATGCGGCCGTTAAGGGAACAAGCCATAAAGGATTTAATGCCTCGGCCAATAATGGGTTGTTTCGTTCGGATAATGGTGGATCTGCCTGGACACAAGTACTACCATCTTCTGCGGTGGATGTCACGTATCCAACTGATATTGAAATTGGCAAAGACAATAAAATCTATGTGGGATCAGATGGTAAATTTTCTGGAAACAAGTCTGCTTTGTACACATCAACAACCGGGTTAGCAGGTAGTTGGACAACACGAGATTTCACTATTAGTGGAAATGATTTAGATGGGAGAATTGAAATTGCATGTGCACCATCCAATGAAAATATTGTGTACATCCTTATTGCTCACGAAAATAAAATTGGAGCCATTGGTAAATCTGTTGATAAGGGTGTGACATTTTCTACTGTTTCGCTTCCAGTAGATAAGGATATGGGCATACCGGCAGATGATTTTTCGAGGGATCAGGCTTGGTATGACTTAACCATGGCCGTTGATCCGAATGATGCAAATAAGGTTTTTGTTGGTGCCATCGACCTGTTTCAAAGTGTGGATGGAGGAACCAACTGGTCTCAAATTTCAAAGTGGTCAAATAATTCAAATCTCAATACTTTATCATGCTCCTTTGTTCATGCAGATCAGCACATGATTGTATTTAGGCCCGGCAACGTCAACAAGATGGCAGTTTCGAATGATGGTGGAGTTTATTATTCAGATGATATTACAAACGCCTCCACAGCGCAGGTTTTTCAAGAGCGAAACTTGAACTATAACGTCACACAATTTTATTCGGCTGCCATTCATCCAGATAAAATTACAGGAACTAATTACATGTTAGCGGGTGCACAGGATAATGGGACTCAACAATTTACTGCATCCGGATTTGGTTCTACTATTGAGGCAAATGGTGGAGATGGCTCGTTTTGTTTTATCGATCAAAAGGATCCTTCGTTTCAAATCCTATCTTATGTTTACAATACATACAAACTTTCTTCGAATGGAGGTATAAGTTTTGATGTTCAATTATTGGATGATGAAAATCATGGGAATTTCATAAACCAGGGAGATTACGACAGCAATCTGAAAATTCTTTTCTCCGCAAATAGCACCACCGCTATTTATCGTGTAAAGAACGTGACCACAAATCATGGTGAAGACAGTATAAAAATTAATAACATGGGGAGCGTGGCCACTGCTTTTCGCGTCTCGCCTTATACAACATCTTCAACAACGTTATACGTTGGCACTCAGGCTGGAAAATTATTTAGAATCAATAATGCAAATTTGGCCACGCCAGTAATCACTCAAATAACAACACCATTTCCGAATGGGACAATAAGCTCGATTGCCGTTGGTGCAAGTGAAAATCAACTCGCTGTGACTTTTTCTAATTATGGGGTAGCCAGTATTTGGGAAACCCGTAATGCCGGTACAAGCTGGTTTAACCGGGAAGGGAATCTCCCAAACATGCCTGTGCGTTGGGTGGAATATCACCCACAAAACTTTGATCAATTGTACATCGCCACTGAACTAGGTGTTTGGTCAACTGATAATATTAATGTTACCGCTCCTACCTGGAACTCAACTAATGGTGGGCTAGCCAATGTGCGCACCGATATGTTGCGCATTCGCAAGAGCGATAATACAATCATGGCAGCAACGCATGGCAGAGGAGTATTTACTGCGCGTATTCCATCAGATTTGGATCAAACAATAAGTTTTAAAACGTTTACCTCAAAAACCTTTGGCGACCCACCTTTTAAAATTTGGGCTCAATCCACATCTGGATTGCCGATAACATTTACAAGTACCAATTCTTCTGTAGCTACGGTAGTTGATAGTACAGTAACGATTGTTGGCGGAGGAGCTGCAACGCTAGTAGCTTCTCAACCGGGAAACATTTCCTACAATGCAGCAACTTCGGTCATTCAGGTACTCCTCGTAAATAAAGCATCGCAGACAGTTACCTTCAGTGCACTTGCAGAAAAAGATGTGAATGATCCTGCTTTCACAATAACAGCAACTTCAACGTCTGCTTTACCAGTTTCCTTTACCAGTAGTGCAACGACAGTGGCCACCGTAGCCGGTAATACTGTAACCATAAAAGGGCCAGGCACAACTATGATTAAAGCAACGCAGGCAGGGAATGGAAATTTTCTGGCAGCTACGGATGTTCCACAAAATTTGAAAGTAGTTACTCGAATTATTCAATTAACTGGAGTTTTAGATTTTGGTGACATCTTTTTAGGTGAGGATGATCAAAAGACATTTACGGTAAGTAGCATAGGCACGGGCCCTATTGAAATCAGCAATATAATTTACCCAACTGGCTATACCGGAAGTGCAACCCCTTCCGGCAATTCGATAAGCGTAACAGTGACATTTACACCAGTAAACGTGATTGACTACAATGGTAATATTACTGTGGAGTCGAATAAAACATCAGGTACCAATACAATAACTGTGAATGGTAAGGGGGTAAAAATAACAACGTTGAGAGACCAGGAAGAAGCGGATGGTTATGAAGTGTACCCAAATCCGACAAAGGATTTCATTTATATTAAGTCTATCGTGCCTGTAACTAAAATAGAATTAATAGATAGCCAGGGCCGTACATCAAAAGAGATTGTGACCATGGTGGATGATCTGACTGGACAGATAGACCTAAGTAAATATGCATCTGGTCACTATTTCCTAGTTATACCAACAAAGGCTGGACAGGTGGTGAAAAAAATTTTGAAAGACTAAATAATATTCAGATAGTGATCACACTATAAAGTAATTGAATGATGAAAACTATTAATGCGATTAAGTTTTTGATATTGGTTGTTATGTCAGGTTTTCTTCTGACAACTTCTTCTTGCAAGGATGACCCTACTGCCGAGGATATTTTCCGGAAGAAAATTGCTCTTGCCTGGAAATCTTCTCCTACAGGTGTTCAGTTTGACGGAAAAGATGTGAATGGAGTTTTTAAAGACTTTACCATTACGTTCACTGAAGCGCAAACGTTTACCACAACTGCAGGCAATGCACCAGTTTGGGCTGCATCAGGAAAGTTCACAATCAAAGCAGCTTCATCGGCCACTGGGTTTAATCTGCTTCGTGATGATGGTCTTGAAGTGATAGTAGATAAATTGACCGATGCTCAACTTGTTTTGAAATTTCCCTATGTCGGTAAATCAAGTAGAGTTAAAAGCGTAAGCGGAGGTTTTGTCTTTGATCTGGTGGTAAAATAAAGTTAAGAGCACTCTAAATGCGTTGCAGGTATGCAGCAGCTCTCCCGAACGTACCAATATTAAATTTTATACTTATAAATTTTCAATTCGTTACGGGCTGAATAATTCCGGCAACTATATAATCATTAATAACTAAAACCCTGATTTCGCAAAGGGGATAGGCTGAGTTTACATCATGAAATCTGGCTGGTTTGTTCATTTATTTTACAGATACCTGTATCTTTTTGGTGGTCTGGCATTTTAGTAACGAGATTCTAGCTGATGGTTGAAAAGAAAACGGATATAGCTTCTAATAAGCAACAGGAGGAAGATGAGTGTATAAGGGAAGCAATTGCTAATCCGGATGCCTTTCGTCCGCTGTATGAGGCATACTTTAAGAAGATATATCTCTTTGTGATGCACAGGGTGGGTGATAAAGATATAGCAGGTGACCTAACTCAACAGGTTTTTTTGAGTGCATTGACTCACATAGGTCGTTACCAATTTCGTGGGTTTCCTTTTTCTGCCTGGTTGTTTCGTATTGCCATTAACCAGTGCAATAATTTTTTCAGAAAGAAAAAACTCAATCGGACTGTGGTTTTAGAGGATGCATCGGTTGAGCATTTGTATGCAGAGATAACCGCTGATCAAACATTGGAAGAATGGGAAAGACAATTGCCTGCTATTCTTGAGAAGCTTGAACAGGATGAACTTTATGTAATTGAACTCCGGTTCTTTGAAGCGAGACCTTTCAAAGAAATAGCAGACATACTTGGTATCACAGAGAACTACGCCAAGGTGCGTACTTACAGGATATTAGAAAAGATGAAAAAACTTTTCTTCAAAAAGACATGAAAAACAAATTACACATTATGAAAAACCGATCATCCATAACGGATGAAGAAATCCGGAACTACATGAATTTTGATTCGGTCGTAAGCCAGTATAAAGCCCAAAAGAAAAGAGGGCACACCTGGATGCGTACTACATTATTCTTGCTGGGCATTGCAGGCATTGCAATATCGACCTTTGTGTATTGGCCAGTCACACCAGCATCGACAATTTCGAATGCACCAGCGCTGGAGCCAGCCGTGGTAATAAGTGATAGCATTCAATCCCAAACGGAACCTATGCTTGCTGCAACCGATACTATGAATCAAGAAAGAGAAACAAATGTATATATATCACCGAACATAGTTGTAAGTAAGCAAGAAAAAGTACCGCCCATTGAAGAGGAGCTTGCCACTCCTTCATTTCAATATACGGCAGCAGAGCCAGCCGAAGGCTATCCAAATTTATATGAATACTTCACCAGAGAAATACGCTACCCGATAGAGGCTTTAAAGGATTCCATTCAGGGAATTGTTTCAGTCTCTTTTACAATTGATAAGGAAGGAAAGCCTGCAGAAATAGAAATATTGAATTCCTTAGGTTTGGCTTTTGACAAAGAGGCACAGCGATTAATAGAAAATATGCCTGCATGGAAACCGGCTACGCTTAATGGGAAGCCTGTAGCAGCTAAAATTTCATTGCCCTTCACGTTTCAAATTGTTCCGACAAATCCTGATAAGAAATGAAAAACGCAATATGGATTATAATAGGATTGTTATCTGTTGCTGTATCAGCAAACGGTCAGCAATTCAAAAAGAGATTCCAGTTGAGTCTTGATGAGTCGCTCACGAATATTCAAACTGACTGGATAGCTCTTGACCGAGATACATTGTTGGACTTGGTGGTGACTGGTATTGCAGCCGATGGCCAAATGAAAATCATCGCTTATCAAAATAACCTTGGGATTTCACTGGTGAAGAAATTCGCTCAGCCTACTGGTTTTAAAAGCGGAACGCTCCAACTAGCAGATTGGAATAGTGACAATCGTATAGACCTCATGGTTGCCGGAAAAACATTAATTGACACCGATGCGCTATTTGTTTTTGAAAATATCGGAGACTCCAGTTTTCAAAAAAGCACATCGAAATTGTTAGACCACGCTTCCTTTTTTCGCGTGGCGGATCTTAATCAGGATGGAAGATTGGATTTGATATCGGCAGGTACACAAAACACAACATCATTTCTTCGAATTTATCAAAACACCCCTTCTGGGCTTACTTTAGTTTTTGATACGTTGGGGATATCTATCACTGACCTTGTTGTATTCGATTTCAACAAAGACACAAAAAATGATTTCGTATTAACGGGAAAAGATGCCACTCAACAATCGGCTAGTATTCTGTTTTCAAACAGAGACAATTTTAGATTCAAAGTCCAGGAATTGCCGGCACCGGTTTTAGGAAAACTATCTTCCCAGGATTATAACAATGATGGTTTTTTCGATTTGTTTGTCGCAGGACTAGATAGATCAGGTAAGCACATTAATCGAATCTGGATAAATAAAATTGATAGTTTTTCTGTAGAAGAAACGTACCCTTCCCTACAGAAGCCTGAATTATTTACCGGGGACATGAACTCTGACGGTCGTGCAGACCAGTTGATCAACGGATATGACGGACAAAATAGAAAAGTTAATTTCATCTTTGACCCTAACATTCTTTTAACTGATCTTGATACTACAGGTTTGCTGGTTCAACGCTTGGGCGATTTCGATCGTGATGGTGATCTGGACTTACTGCAAATAATTGACTCAGTAGGTCAGTCCTGGATAAAATATTACAAGAACGCTATAGTAGTTGAAAATCAAAGACCAGGTATCCCCTCGCAGGGATTCGCTATTTCCGCATTCAATAAAACATTTATTTATTGGGAAGCACCACAAGATGACCACACTGCCAGTTCATCTCTTACCTATGACGTTTGGTTAGGAACGAATCAATCTACATTGATCACGCCATCTTTTGATTTGGACTCAAAACGAAGAATGGCCGTTTTGCATGGAAATGCGGGTACAAATACTTCACAAATTATACAGGGCCTTACCGACAACCGGTATTACTATGAGATTCAATCTGTGGACAATGCCTACAATGGTAGTTATGGAATTTGCACCGGAGGAGTAATACCCTGTTTCGACCTTGTCCATGAAAATATACAGTCTTGTAAAACCGAAGAGGTCACTTTAATCGCTGGATCCCAGGCCTACTGGTTCTCTCTATCAAAAGGTTTCTTAGGAATATTTGAAAAGCTAAAATTTACAGCAATTGAAAATGATACGATCTTCTCCTTTGTACCTCAAGGTTTGGATTGCTCAAAAAATACGGTGTGGTTCATTCACGTAAATGATGGATCACTGCCTGAACAGGAAATCATTTATGCTTGTGAGGATAAGCCTATTCGGTTGGGTATAGCTCCCGGCTGGAACAATATTGAATGGAAAACTGAACCAGTTATTGCAGGTCTGGATTCAATTGATTTTTTATTGAGCAAAGTGGATACCATTTTAGTTACGGCAAAAAGTCAAAATACGTGTACGTATCAGAAAGAATTTATTCTTCGGGTTAGCCAGCTTCAACTAACGTTAAACGGAGAAGTATTTCAACTTTTGAAAGGCAATTCAGTGCAACTTGAAGCATCGAGTACTGCAACACAATTTAAATGGATGCCTCCTTCTGGGCTAAGTAATGATACAATACCTAATCCAATAGCTACACCAGCACAAACAACGGATTATATGCTGATTGTCACTGACTCAATAGGATGTACCCTCGAAGGTCGTGTACAAATACAAGTGGAAGAAACTGCATTTATTCCCAACCTATTTACTCCAAATGGTGATGGGAAAAATGATGTGCTTTTGGTTTATGGATTAACACAAGCGGCTTCTTTTATTTTCCGGATTTATAATCGTGAAGGAAATGTGATGTATGAAGCAAGTGACATTAAACAGGCAGCCAGTAATGGATGGAATGGACAGGCACACGGTACTCTTCAGCCTAGTGGCATTTATTATTGGAAAGTAGAGGGAAAGACGAGTAACGGTGAGCAACTTCTTTTAAACGGGAAAAAAACAGGATCCATTCTATTAGTTCATTAACGGATGATTATCCTAAAGCGAATTTTAGTTCTTGCGTTATTCCTTTCGGTTGGGAATGTTTTGTATGCGCAGTATTTTCAGTATTCACAATATAATTTTACAGAGCAACGTATCAATCCTGCTATGATCGGCCTCAGCCGGTATGCTGCTGTAAGTTTAAATTACCGTCATCAAAAAACCGGTGGTGATTTTCCGATCAACAGTAGCTTTGTTTCTTTCGATTATCCTCTGTTGAATTCAAGTACTGGAAAACCCTGGTCAGGGTTGGGAATAACTCTTCACAATGACAAAGCAACCGGCATTTTCAAAGCACAGGAGGCATCTGTTAGTTATGCTTTTCATATCCGGTTAAGCAGATTGCAAACGCTATCGTTAGGTGCAAAAGCTTTGCTTCAAACTCGTTCTGTCAGTTTAGATGGCTTTTATACAGGTTCACAATATGTGCCAGACCATGGATTTAATCCTTCGTATGCAAGTGGCGAAAATTTTGCTGAGCTTAAAACAACCATTCGAACATTTAGCAGCGGAGTATATTGGCAAGAAACAGATAAGAAGGGTCGTATTCTTCATCATATCGGTTTTTCTTTTTTTGATTTAAACCGTCCCCAGGATTCTTTTTTTGGAGACCCTACTCAGTTGTCATCTACGTTTGTTTTCAATGGAGGCTTTCAGACTTATTCTACTAAGATTTTCATATTTTTCCGGAAGCGCTTTTGACTTACTCAGCTTCCAATGTGGTGCTTAACGCTGGTGTGCGTTTTCAGAAAGAGCTAAATCCGAAACCAACTAAAATGTCAGATCGCGTTGAACTTATTGCTAAATATGTGGTGGGCAGGTCAGGAATATTAGGGGTACAACTCCATAGCGAAACCATCTCGTTGGGATTATCGTACGACTTCCCTATTCTGAATAACAATGTTGGCAATACCGGGGCATTGGAACTCGGTCTTGTATGGAGGAAGCCGGTTCAAACAAGGGTTCAAAGAATAAGAGCTAAACGGAAAAAGGAAGCTCTTGAAAAACAAAATACACTGGCGAAAAAACCGCAGCCACTCGATGCGAATTCAGAATTAAGAGAAATAGTTCGCGTTGAGAAAGAAGTGAAACAAGATACTATCGTTTATGCTATACCTGCTATTGAAAAGCAAATTGAGATAAAAGAGGAACCACCAGCAACGCTTGCAACGGCAGGTGATCTAAAGCAGGAGCCTTTAATAATTGAAAGAGTAACGCTTCACTTTGCTTTTGAATTTAATTCTGCAGAACTGGATGAACCAACCGAAAATTTTCTAGAGGAACTTACCACAACATTGAAAGAAAATGAAAGCCTGAAATTGAAAATTGATGGACATACAGATAACGTTGGCTCCGATAAATTCAATTTGAGATTATCTCAAAAGAGAGCCGATGCAGTGAAACAGCATCTCATTAAATCTGGAATCCATCCCGAAAGGTTACTGAGTGAAGGAAAGGGAATGCACAAGCCACTGAACCAAAACCTCACTGATGAAGAACGCGCTAAGAATCGGAGAGTGGAGTTGACCGTTTACTACTAGTTATAGTAAAGCAATCAGCAGCAAGGCGCGATTATATAAACCCCAATTATACACGAGATTTTGTGAGCGTTTTTTCTCAGTGAGAATCAAGACTAATGTACTAATGGATAGTATTGAGATTATTTCGGAATAATAATTTCCAAAGCAACTGAATCTCATGTAGTTACAAACAAATTATTTTTTCTAGTAATTTGTTTGTAACATCTCAGTCACCTCACCGTCTGATATTTGAACGATGAATCTTGAAGCTTTTGAGAACCGGGTTTTGCCAACAAAAAACAAGCTTTTTCGGTTTGCCTTTAGAATGCTTGGCAGCAGTGAAGAAGCTAAAGATGTAGTGCAAGAGGTGCTGATCAAGGTTTGGAATGGTCGGGAGCAAATGGCGGAAGTACAAAACATGGAGGCCTGGTGTATGCGCATCACCAAAAACCTCTCACTTGACAAACTTCGGTCGCAGCAACGAAGACCAACAGATTCGATAGATGAAAGATTTGACGTTCGAAATGAAGCACTATCACCTCATGAAAACACTGAACTAAATGAGAGCATGCTAAGTATTAACCGATTGATTGCCGCGTTGCCAGAAAAACAACGACAGGTAATCCACCTTCGGGACATTGAAGGGTATAGCTATAATGAGATATGCGAGATGTTGGAACTGGACATGAGCCAGGTAAAAGTGAGTTTATTCAGAGCTCGCAACGCGGTGAGAGAGAAACTTGTAAAGATGAACGCCTATGGAATCTAAGCAAATAGAACAGCTGCTGGAGAAATATTGGAACGCTGAAACTTCATTGGAAGAAGAACAGCAACTAAGAGACTTCTTTAGAAGTGAAAGCATTCCGGAAGGAATGAAGGAGACGGCCGAACTGTTCCGCTACTTTGATCATCAAAAAAAAGTGCAGCTAACAGAGCCATCTTTTGATGGCAATGTGGTGCGCAAGATCAGTGCGAACAGACCAGCTGCGAAAAGTGTAAAGATGTATTTTAATTATGCCCGTATCGCAGCTGGATTGGTAGTGGTAGTTGCCGCGACATATTTTGTTGGGCAGGAAGTACGCAAATCTTATCCGGCAGAAGTCACCGATACGTACAGCGATCCTAAACTAGCGTTTGAAGAAACCAAGAAGGCGTTTATGATGCTGTCGAAGGGATTTGGTAAAGCCAGACAAGAGTCTCAGAAAATAAAACTCTTTAACGAGGCCGAGCAAAAGATACAAGGCAAACAGGCAACGAAAGAAGAAGAGATAACGATATAATTAAGTCAACGAATAAATTTAAAAAATTAATAACCGATAAGAATATGAAAAAGTTAATGGTAGTGGCAGCAATGGTGGTGATGTCGGCAGGCGTTCAAGCGCAGGATGCGATCTCAAAGTTTTTTAGCAAATATCAAAATGATGAATCATTTAGTCAGGTGACGATCTCTAGTAAAATGTTCAGTTTGTTTACCAACATGGAAGTTGGCGACAAAGATGATCAGGAGGTGATGAATGCGATCAGCAAGTTGAAAGGCCTGCGTATCCTTACCAAGGAGGATACACGTGATTCACGCATGTTGTACA
>JAENVX010000445.1 GCA_016650355.1 Bacteroidia bacterium
CAATTATCATGTGGCCTGTTGAGGACACTGGGAGAAATTCTGTGATCCCCTCAACAATAGCGAGTAGGATGGCTTCAGTAATTGACATGAGTTTACTTAGGGTATGTAGACTTAGAAGGAACCCTATTCCTTGATTTTAGGAGTATATAGAATGGCGAAAATCTCGATGATAAAACCTGCAACGACTACCACCGGGCTGAGGGTGATGCCCATAAACCCAAATCCGTGTGGCTCTTGATCCAGGGACATAATTGTGAATCCGATCACGATTACCAGAAAACCGGTAATCATAAGCTGATAGTTTTTCTTTCCAAAAGGTAGTTTGCTCATGTTGATAAAATTCTTAATACAATTCGTCTAATGATAATTTCAAATATTTTCTTACCGCCCTAAAAGTGCTAGCGAAGGCAACAAAGATTCCTAGTAATATTAATGAACCAAGTAATAAACCTATTCTATTTGTATTCTGTATAAGGCTCAAGTCTTCGATTCGTTTGTTAGCAAACTATATTACCGCGATCAGCAAACCTGAAGCTAATAGACCTGCAAGCAATCCATGGAGGCAGGCTCGCATCAAAAATGGCCATTGAATAAACCAACGCTTTGCTCCGACAAGCTGCATGCTACGTATTAGAAATCGTTGTGAAAAAAGGGCAAGTCTTAAGGTATTGTTGATCAGCAACACAACAGTAATCAATAGAAGGCTTGACAAGCCCAACAGTAATAAGCCAATTTTGGTCACGTTTTCATTTATTGAATCAATGAGATTCTCCACATAGTAAACCTGAAAGACTCCGTTTATTTTTTCCACCTCCTGCCTAATCTTGGCCATGCTTTTCTTATCGTGATACAATGGGCTTACGTTCACCAGAAATGCATCACGCAACGGATTCTCTCCTAGAAATTTTTGAAAATCCTCTCCTGTTTCTTTAATAAACTGTTTTGCAGCTTCTTCTTTTGAAATAAATTGGATTGATTTTACAGTTGAGTCTTTTGGAAGAAAATAGCGCGTGGCCAGACTCTTCTCAATTTCTCTTTTCAAACTTTCACTGATATGACTTTTCAGATAAACCTGAATCTTCACATTGTCACGAACAACGCGTTCCAATTCTTTGGAATAGATCATAAGCAAGCCGAAAACCCCAATCACAAAAAGAGCCAACGTAACACTGAGCACTACGCTGACGTACGGGTAGCTCCCTAGTTTCTTTTTTCGGACCTTAAATTTTGGATGGACTGAACTCATAAATCAGTCACAAATATATACAGTCTTACTTACGATTCTGTGGAATTAGGCTATTATTGGATCATTAGTGAGGATAATCGGAAGGTAAAAAAAGTAGACCCTTCTTTCGGAAGGGTCTACTTTTATCTATTAAGAGCAAGGAATACTATCTGCCTCTGTATTCTTTTAGCTTCTTTATTAATTCACTGTCTTTTATCATTGAAAGCTTGGTGATTTTAATTTGCTTTTCATCCAGCAAGTAATAATTCTCTCTATAGAACAAGAATACTGCTTTACTATCTCCATTGATTTCCAAAATCTCATAAAGACTTTTGTCGAATGGCCCGAACAGTTGCAGCTTGTCGCTATTAAATTGATAATGGAAATTATACTTTTTGTTAGAAGAATCCGTATCCACCTGGATGTTTGATACTGATACGGCCGACTTGGAATTTTCAGATAATACAACATCGCTTCGATTATCTTCAGAAGACATTTCATCCGTTGGGTCAACTACTTCTATTTTGGGTTGGGTCACCGATGAAGGCTTGTTAATCTCTTTTTTTGCTTTGACAGATTTCTCTTCTTTTGCTTCAGGAACAACAGGCTCATCATTTTCCTCAACCGGCTCTTCAACGGGCATTATTTTTTCAGTACTTTCTACGGAATCATTCCCTTGAACAGAATCCTGGATGGAAGTTGAAAGATTAGGAACTTCTTGCAGGCCCTCGGGCTGGTAATAATAATAGAGTGATCCGATTAATAGGCCCGCACCGATAATTCCAGCTGCAATCTTCATCGCAGTCATGGAAATGGATACAGGAGCTCCAATCGGGACGTTTTTTAACATGGCCTTCAAATCAGCCGCTCTTGCTTGTTCTATCCCCCTGAGAATATTCCTTTGAAATTCAACATCGGCATTCAATGTTGGATCAGACGCAACCTGTTGCTCAAACCCCACTTTCTCACTCTCCGTGAGCCGGTTTGTTAAATAGTCGTCTATTAATTCAAAATTGGTCATGTTATTAGTCTAAAAAATCTTGCTCTGAATATTGGGTTTTAACCAGTTCATCCAGTTTTTGTTTGCACTTATATTTTTTCGTCTTGGCAGTATCGGTGTTGGCAAATCCCAATTTATCCGCTATCTCCTGCATCGACATCTCATCAAAGTAGTAATACATCAAAACCTTTCGACAAGTTTCACCAAGCTGGTTCATGCACTTGGCAATTATCTTTTCGCGTTCAGGACTATCCATATCCATCGACACAGAACCATCTTTCTGCTCGTTGGATAGTCTCTTCTTTCTATCTAGCTCTTTCCTCCACAGATTTTGACATATGCTGTAGATGTAGGTGCTCATCTTTGAAGTCATAACCAGATTTCCTGATCTTGCTTTTTTCCAGAAGACAACCAATGCATCTTGGTACACATCCATTGCCTCATCTTCTGTGCCACTATTGGTGATCACCAATTTAGTCATCATCCTATAGTACTTTGCATAAATGAACTCCAATGCCTTCTCATCACCAGCTTTGATCCTCTCAAAGGTCTCGGCTTCGCTCATTTCTGACTTCAACTTAAATACTCTGTACGCCACGGGTGGTAACCTAGATTAATGTCCAATGAATGTTTTCGGGGATAAAGTACGCTATTTTTCCGGTAAAGAGAGGCTAATCTGCCTTCAACCAGGTTTGGGTACGATAAAATGGCCCAAGGTAACCTCTCACTTTTAACGTTTTGTCTTCGACCCAGATTTTACATCTATAAACTTTGCCATTTTCTGGATCAAGGATGGAGCCACCACCATATTCATCAGCGTCTTTGATGAGTCCTTCTATGATTTCCATACCGATTATCTTTTTTAGATACCTGGAATCGTCAGCTTCACAGTCATCGCATACAGGATCAGGATCTTCACCCGGTTTTCTGTAAAGCTTAGTTATTTTGCCATAGACTTTACCACTGCGTTCGAAGACATCAACGAGTGAGCGAGGTTCGCCAGTATTATCATCTATTGTTTTCCACTTGCCAATAACGTTTTGACCAAAAGTCAATTTGGCTAAAGACAAGAGAAGGAAAATTACGAGTGAAAATCTCATCGTTATTAGTTTCTCGAAAATAATAAAAAAGGGCTATACAATTGTATAGCCCGTGGAATTACAGTTGAAGTCTTAGCTTATTTTGACTCTATAACCTGATTAGGAGCAATTGAACTTACTACCTCAACGCTAGCCTTAGGAATTTCTTTCGTTGCCTCAGCGTCATTTGATGGCACCAATAGCGGAGCAATGACCAATGCCACAACAGACATAAGTTTTAACAGGATGTTTAGAGATGGCCCTGACGTATCTTTGAATGGATCGCCTACCGTATCTCCGACAACTGCTGCTTTATGAGGCTCAGATTTTTTGTAATACATCTGGCCATTGATATCAACTCCTTCTTCAAAGCTCTTCTTTGCATTATCCCACGCGCCACCAGCATTGGATTGGAAGATAGCCATCAAAACACCTGTTACCGTTACTCCGGCAAGCATTCCACCTAGAGCTTCAACACCGAGTCCAGGCATGAAGGCCACAACAACCGGAACAATCACTGCCATCAACCCAGGAACAACCATTTCTTTAAGAGCAGCTTTTGTTGAAATCTCAACGCATTTTCCATACTCAGCAACTCCGTCTGCAGCATGGAATGTCTTCTGTTCATCAGCTGACCATTCAGCAACTGGAATGTCCCCATTTTTTTTCATCAACGCCAATGCCGCTTTTAATGCAGGAATATCATTGAACTGTCTTCTTACTTCTTCAATCATGGCCATTGCAGCACGACCTACTGCACCCATAGCTAGTGCTGAGAATACAAAGGGTAGCATTCCACCAATGAATAAGCCTGCCATTACATTGGCTTTTGATACATCTATAGTGCTAATCTTAGCAGTTGTCATGAAGGCTCCAAATAATGCAAGAGCAGTAAGCGCAGCAGAAGCAATTGCAAAACCCTTACCAATTGCAGCAGTAGTGTTACCGACAGCATCTAATTTATCAGTACGTTGACGAACTTCTTTAGGAAGGTCTGACATTTCAGCTATACCACCAGCATTGTCAGAGATTGGTCCGTAAGCATCAACAGCAAGTTGAATACCCAAGTTAGATAGCATACCGACTGCGGCAATAGCTATACCATAAAGACCTCCAAAATGGAATGCCCCAATGATGGAAGCTGCTATAATTAGAACTGGCCATAAAGTAGACATCATGCCCACGCCAAGTCCTGCAATAATGTTTGTTGCCGCGCCAGTTGAAGATTGCCTTACAATTGAAAGCACTGGTTTCTTACCCATGGCAGTGTAATATTCCGTTATCAATCCAATAGCAACACCGGCAACCAAACCAATTACAGTAGCAATGAAAATACCTGTTGAAGTATATAGATTTCCCTTTACTGGATCTGCCCAAGCATAAAGAGGATCTTTAAACCACCATTCGGCAGGAAGTATTCCTTTAATAATAAACCATGAAGCGATGATCATAACAACTGAAGAAACAATTTCTCCCATATTCAATGCTTTCTGAGGATCACCACCCTCTTTCACTTTTACAAAGAACGTTCCAAAGATCGACATGACGATACCCACACTGGCAAGTACCAAAGGAAGTAAAACAGCAGAAAGACCGTTAAACTCGCCATCGATCAAAATATATTCGCCTGTCATAAATGCAGCGCCCAATACCATTGTTCCAACGATAGAGCCGACATAAGATTCAAATAGATCTGCTCCCATTCCCGCTACATCACCTACGTTATCACCAACATTATCAGCGATCGTTGCAGGGTTTAATGGATGATCTTCTGGAATACCGGCTTCGACTTTACCAACTAAGTCAGCACCAACATCAGCAGCTTTAGTATAAATACCACCACCAACACGGGCAAAAAGAGCGATTGAAGATGCACCAAAAGAAAATCCGGTGATTATGGTAATAACTTGGTTAAGTCCATCTTGTGCAGTAATGTCGTATATGCTCGAGTAGATGATGAACAAAAGGCTTAGTCCTAACACACCAATGCCTACTACGCCCATACCCATCACAGAGCCGCCAGTAAATGCAACCTCTAAAGCTTTCCCAAGACTAACTCTGGCCGCGTTTGTAGTTCTGACATTTGCCTTTGTAGCAACACGCATACCGATGAATCCGGCTAATGCAGAGCAGAAAGCACCTAGAATAAACGAAACACCGACCAAAGGAGAGGAGGTTTCTGAATTTGCCGTGAAGGCAAGGAGTGCAGCAACACAGACTACGAAGATTACAAGAACTTTGTACTCAGCTTTTAAAAAGGCCATCGCGCCTTCAGCGATGTGGCCTGCAATTTTTTTCATTTTGTCTGTTCCGGCATCTTGTTTAGCCACCCAGGCACTTTTCCATACTACATAAAGCAGCCCCATGACACCAAACAGGGGAAGGACATACAATAAATTTTGCATATTTGTTAAATAAGGTTAATGATTCAAAAAATCCCTCAAAAGAGGGATATGGCTAAAAAAAGCTCCGCAAAGATAGAAGAAGGTCTAATAAATTAAAATCGTGGCCAAAATGGTTTTTTAGGTCAAAAAAAGCTCTTTTAAGGCCCACCATAGCTTTCGCTTAGCAACATCGTCTGAGATCAATTCAGCAAGGGAATTGGATAACACGATAGAGGTATCATCCAGTTTAATTATTTCGTGTTTGGGCAGAGCTTTTGACGCGGGACTAAAACATATAAGCTGTTTAGGTTTTTCACTCCACGTGCTTAAGTTAAAGACAGACTGCTCTACTATCCTTACAGACTCTAGACCTAATTTCACTGACTCAAGAATTTTGGTTAACAATTGACGCTCTTCCTCGGCTATCTCTGTCCATCCTGTTGCAATGACAACGGAAGTTTTTTGTACAGGGCGATAAAGTTCTTCACTATATAAACTTTCAAAAATAGGATTAGTCATTTAGTTCTTGATATCAAATATAGATTTGAGTTCGTTTGCATCTTGAGGTTTCATGCGACCAGATAATATTAAACGAAGTTGTCTTCTACGCAGAGCTCCATTATAATATTCTTTCTCGTCATCCGTCTCCGGGATTACTTCAGGCACTTCTACAGGTTTTCCTTTTTTATCAACGGCTACGAATGTAAAGTAAGCTGAGTTACTCGTTACCTTTTTTCCTTCCGGGATGTTTTCTGCTTCTACGTCAATCCGGATTTCTATCGAAGAATTAAAAGCACGTGTTGCTTTTGCCTTGAGTGTTACCACATTACCCAATTGAATAGGGGAGCGAAAAGAGATATTATCCACAGATGCAGTAACAACGATACTGTTGCAGTGTTTTTGGCCCGCAATGGCAGAAACAACATCCATCCAATGCATAAGCCTTCCACCCATAAGATTGTTTAGGGTATTGGTGTCGTTGGGTAGCACAAGTTCCGTCATACTCACAAATGACTCCCGCGCAAATTTTTTCTTTTTTGACATATTATTTTAATTGCCATGAAGCTACTAATCGTTAGTTTGCTTCACTCTTTTACAAAAATCAGCAAAAAATCTTTGCAATCCACAGGCGCATTTCTGTAATTCGAAACTTCTTATGCAAGCAACCTCTTTATCAATGATATCCAACACGACAACTCTGGTTGCAACTGCTTGCATTACCATCACTACTATTATTACGGGGTAACCCGTTATACTACCATATCGCCACGCCTACAATAGGATACCAGCATCTCCAGGAGATGAATTGTGTTTGTCACTTCAAAAAGAACCTAATTCATACAGTAATAACTAGTTCATGAAAATTTTAAAATTTGGTGGTTCCTCAGTTTCCACTCCACAACGAATCAAATCTGTAATCGAAATTGTAAAGCCTCGGCTGGTCGATCAAGACGTGGCCTTGGTATTTTCCGCATTTGGAGGAATAACAGACACCATTATCAATTTAAGCGGACTTGCATTGGCAGGGAGTCCTGAATATAGAACTGAGTTAGCACAACTGGAGAAACGCCATCTCGATGCGGTTCGCGAATTGATTGACATGCAAAACCAAAGCAAGGTGCTTGCGCAAGTCAAATTTATGATGAATGAACTTGAAGACGTGTTACATGGCGTTTTTCTGGTAAAGGAAAGAACACCTCGCTCACTGGATTATATCATGAGTTTTGGCGAGCGTCTATCAGCCTATATAATTTCAGAGGCATTTAAAGTTGAAGGTGTAAAGGCAGAGTTTCTTGACGCCCGAAATGTAGTGAGAACAGACAATCACTTTGGTAATGCCAAAATTAATTTCGAAGTAACCAACAAACTAATCCAAGACCATTTCAAACTTCATTCTGCCTTACAAATCATTACAGGGTTTGTTGGCACCTCAGAAAGTGGTGAGACGACAACGATTGGAAGAAGTGGCTCGGATTACACAGGGGCAATCTTTGCAGGCGCGCTTAAGGCATCCTCATTGGAAATTTGGACAGATGTTGATGGCATGATGACTGCTGACCCACGCAAAGTGAAGAAGGCATTCACCGTAAAAGAAATGACATACGAGGAGGCTATGGAGCTTTCACATTTTGGGGCAAAGGTCATTTTTCCGGCTACAATGCAGCCTGCCATGATTAATAAGATTCCGATTTTGATCAAGAATACATTCAACCCAGCTTTTCCAGGGACAACTATCAGTAATCAAGCAAATGGAAGGAGCCTGATCATAAAAGGAATCTCGTCCATGAGCAACATTAGCCTTCTTAATGTGCAAGGAAGCGGACTCATTGGAGTGGTAGGTGTTTCAATGCGATTGTTTGGTACACTAGCGAAAGAAAAGATCAATGTAATACTAATAAGCCAGGCATCGAGTGAGCACTCAATTTGCTTTGCTGTTGAGAGCCAGTTTTCATTGCGAGCAAAATCTGCTATTGAAAAGGAATTTCAGTATGAGATTCGTAGCAATGAAATGAATCCTGTTGTAGTGGAAGATGGCCGTGCCATTGTTGCAATTGTTGGAGAAAACATGAAGCACAATCCAGGTACAAGCGGAAAGTTGTTTGGCGCATTAGGAAAAAATGGCGTGAACGTGTATGCTATTGCTCAAGGATCATCTGAATTGAATATTTCTGTTGTTGTTCAGCAATCAGATGTTAGTAAAGCATTGAATTCTTTGCACGAGGCATTCTTTTTATCTGATAGAAAAGTATTAAACGTGTTTCTTGTTGGCACAGGACTAATTGGCAAAGAATTGCTGAAGATGATGGAGCAACAATTCGCACATCTGGCTGAGCAAAACCAACTGGAAGTAAATGTGATTGGAGTAGCCAACAGTAAAAAAATGCTATTCGCAGAAGAGGGATTGAATTTTCTTACGGCTGTTAATAAGATGATCGAAGGAGGTGAGCAAATGGAGATGGGTGCTTTTGTAGATCGAATGAAAGTATTGAATTTATCGAATAGCATTTTTGTGGATTGTACGTCCAGTGAGGAAGTCACAGATGCCTATGACGATATTCTCAATGCAAACATCTCAATTGTGACGCCCAATAAAAAAGCAAACTCAGGGCCTTTTGGGAAATACACGCAGCTGAAGAAGACTGCTTCTAAAAGAGGTGTAAGGTTTCTGTATGAAACAAATGTTGGTGCAGGACTACCCGTAATTAATACATTGAATGATTTGCTGCTCAGTGGTGATAAGGTAATCCGGATTGAAGCGGTACTTAGTGGAACGATGAATTTTATTTACAGCTCCTTTGTAGCAGGTAAGAAGTTTAGTGACGTAGTGAAAGAGGCACGTGAGAAGGGTTATACAGAACCAGATCCACGCGATGATTTGAATGGGATGGATGTTGCCAGGAAGGCACTTATCCTTTCACGTGAAGCTGGACACAGCCTTGAACTTTCTGATATACAGGTTGAAAATCTTGTGCCTGAAGATTGCCGAAAGGAAGTTGATATCGAAAAGTTTTTTAAGTTGTTGAAAACTCACGACAATGTATTTGACGACTTGCGAGCCAAAGCAGAAGAGAAAGGGGAGAAGCTCCGCTACATGGCTGTATTGGAAAATGGCCAGGCCAAAGTATCATTGACTTCTGTCAACGGAAGCCATCCATTTTATTCCCTTGCAGGGAGCGATAATATCATTTTATTGACAACAGAGCGATATCATGATCGGCCTATGGTCATTCGGGGCCCAGGTGCTGGCTCAACTGTAACTGCGGCAGGTGTATTTGCAGATATTATTAGAATTGGAAATTATTCAAATTAAGAAAAATGAAAACTGTAAAGGCCTTCGCGCCTGCAACCGTTGCTAATGTATGCTGTGGTTTTGATATCCTTGGCTTTGCAGTTGACTCACCTGGCGATGAAGTTATTCTGACACAAAAGAATGAACCAGGTGTTGTTGTTAAAAAAATTGTTGGAGATGGTGGTCGATTGCCATTGGAGGCCAATCTAAACACGGCAAGCGTTGCGGTGCAATCTTTTCTTTCGGCTATTGATAGTACGGTCGGAATTGAAATAGAATTGTTTAAGAATCTTCCGCTTGGCAGTGGAATGGGTTCAAGTGCAGCCAGTGCAGTAGCTGCATTGGTGGGAATCAATTATTTGTTCGGCAACAAGCTAACACGCGAAGAACTTATCCCACACGCCATGGAAGCGGAACGGATAGCTTGCGGATCTGCACATGCAGACAATGTTGGCCCTTCACTTTTAGGTGGTTTTGTATTGGTTCGTGATTACCATCCATTGGATGTTGTAAAGATTCCTGTTGCTGCAAATTTATACTGCACGCTAGTTCATCCTCAGATTGAATTGAAGACGGAGGATGCTCGAAGAGTGTTGAGACCATCCGTTGCTTTGAAAGACGCCATAACTCAAAGTGGTAATACTGCGGGGTTAATGGTGGGGTTGATGAGTGGTGATACTAATTTGATCAGCCGCTCACTAAAGGATGTAATAGCAGAGCCGGTGCGATCTGTATTTATTCCAGGATTTGAAGCTGTAAAAAGTGAAGCTGTGAAAGCGGGAGCATTGGGCTGTGGAATCTCGGGATCTGGTCCGACCATGTTTGCGCTAAGTGGATCACATGAAATTGCACTTGCTGTTGGTGAAGCCATGCAACGACAATTTCTTAAGTACAATTTAAAGAGTGAAGTGCATGTCTCCAGGATTAATCTGGATGGGGCGAAAATAATTGATTTGTGACAAGTTTTAAAAGCAGAGAATTTTGAAATGAAATACTACAGTACAAATAATAAAGCCATAAAAGTTAGCCTTCGCGAAGCAGTCATGCAGGGCCTTGCGCCTGACAATGGACTTTTTATGCCTGAAGTTATCCCTCAGTTCTCGAGCGATTTTTTTAAATCATTGCAAAAGAAGTCGTTTCAACAAATTGCATTGGAGGTAACTCAGAATTTGATAGGAATTGATTTGCACACGAAGGATCTGGAGAGAATTGTTTCTCACACGATTCAGTTTGATGCACCATTAATCGAGATTGAAAAAAATATTCATTCATTAGAATTATTTCATGGACCAACATCAGCGTTCAAGGATTTTGGTGCTCGCTTTTTGTCAGGACTACTAGGCCATTTTGCATCTCAGCAAAATGAAGAAATAACTATTCTGGTGGCGACCTCAGGTGATACAGGAAGTGCGGTGGCCAATGGATTCTTAAACGTGCCGGGCACAAATGTGATTGTCTTGTATCCTTCCGGAAAAGTAAGTGCTGTTCAGGAAAAACAATTCACAACGCTTGGAGGCAACGTAAGAGCGATAGAGGTTGATGGCACTTTTGATGATTGTCAGCGACTCGTAAAGCAATGCTTTAGTGATAAGGTTTTGAATACTAAGCTTGTATTAACTTCTGCTAACTCGATTAATATTGCGCGGCTGATTCCTCAATCCTTCTATTATTTCTACGCGTATGCGCAACTAAAAACTGAACGTCAAATTATAGTTTCTGTGCCCAGTGGAAATTTTGGAAATCTTACAGCGGGATTGATGGCAAGGAGAATGGGACTTCCTGTAAAACATTTTGTTGCAGCCACCAATACAAACGATATTGTTCCAGAATATTTGAAGACGCATCGTTTTAATCCCAGGCCATCTGTGCAAACTATTAGTAATGCAATGGACGTAGGCAATCCAAGCAATTTCTTTCGTATTGTGGATTTGTTTGATGGCAACGTAAATGATCTAACAAACTTCATCACAGGATATTCATTTACCGATCAGCAGACAACTGATGTAATGAAGAAAATTTATAAAGAGAAGAAGTACGTATTAGATCCGCACGGAGCGATTGGCTATCTGGGATTGAAGGAATACTTAAGGATGAATAGCAAGGAGATTGGAGTTTTTTTGGAGACTGCTCATCCGGCTAAATTTCAAGATGTTGTTTCAACGGCCATTGGCGAATCAATACCTTTGCCGCCTACGCTGGAAAAATTTATGGCTGGTAAAAAATTGTCAACCAGGATGTCAAAAGAGTTTGAAGATTTTAAATCGTTTTTATTGAATTGAATTTATTTCCATCCTTGTTCACCAAGTAATGGTACGAATGCGAAGTAATCGAACTCTTCCCTAATCAACTTCCCACTAGTCTTTTTAACTTTTACCATTTTTTGTTTATCGCGATCACCTACGGGGATAATTAATATTCCCCCTTCAGACAATTGATCGATAAGTGACGTTGGAATCACCGGTGCACCAGCCGTGACAAGGATTTTATCATAAGGAGCTTTTGCTGGAATTCCTTTGGATCCATCACCAAAAAAGAAGAACGGGTTGTAACCCATTTTTGGAAGAAAATCCTTTGTGTTTTCATACAGCTTGCGCTGAAATTCAATCGTATAAACTTTCGCACCCATCTCCACAAGAATGGCAGCCTGATACCCCGAGCCCGTGCCAATTTCCAACACTTTATCGCCTGGTTTGATTTCTAATTTTTCAGTTTGAAAAGCTACCGTGTATGGTTGAGAAATAGTTTGACCTTCACCTATTGGGAAAGCCTTGTCTTCGTAGGCATGGCCAAGTAATGCGTCATCAAAAAAAACGTGCCTCGGTACCTTTCCAATAGCTTCAAGAACCCGATCGTCAACAATACCTTTTTGCCTTAGTTTTTTAACAAGTTTGTTCCGTAAGCCGCGTTGTTTGTAATTATCTTCAATCATCTAAAATGTGGAATTCCTGTGGATAAAATGTTGACAATAGGCACCTAATATTTTACCTTCTAAATGGCGTTTTAATCTACCGAAAGCTTCAAATAATATTAAAAAAGGACATTTTTTATTGCCGAACAAAACTTTCCAATTTTTATAGGATTTATGAAACCTATCCCTCTACTTTGAAGTTATCTTAAGCACAGTGAAAAACTATTTTGCCATAGCGTTAAACTGTGTTTACCTGATCATGACAG
>JAENVX010000446.1 GCA_016650355.1 Bacteroidia bacterium
GAATATTCATCAACAAAATTCAACTTTAAGTACACGGTTCGGCCTTCAGGTGTGGCATCTAATTTTACCGTTTCTTCATGCTCCAAAATCCGTAAGGCTTCCTTTAGCAATTGCATCCCAATTCCTTGACGCTGCATAGCAGGATCAACTAACAGCATACCAATCCAACTAAAATGATTTTGATAGCGGATGGTGGTAACTGTACCCACAATATTTTCTTGTTCCGCTACGATACAATCATGAGGGCTAAGTTGTAAGAATATTTCCCAATCACGGGCGAGTTGATTCCAATGGGCATGCCTGCAAAGTGAAAGTGCAGCTGGTATATCATCGGATCTCATCGTCCGATAAGAAATCATTCTATGCGTGCTTTGTTAGGAAGCATGGCTATTGCAATTGTGCCTATAACTGCCAGAATAATTAAAGCAGCAAATCCATTGGCATAGCTTCCGCTTTGATCGCGAAGCCAGCCCACAAGCATAGGTGAGAAGGCTTCACCTAATCCATCCATGGTAAGAATAATTCCCATAACGCGCCCCATCACACGAACACCAAACAATTCGGCAGCCATCAATGGAATGATCATGTAATCGCCACCTAAACCCACACCAAAAATGAAAGCAAAAACATAAATAACCCCCGGGGTGGAAGCATAAAAGAGAAGTGGAATAGCGGATGCAACAAGCGCATAAATTAATATCATGACATATTTCTTTTGAAATCGATCAGCGAGCCACCCCATCACCAATCGTCCGATAATGCTGGAGGCAAGCACCAGGGAAAGGACATTGGCGGCCTGTTCCTGAGTGTATTGTAAATCGAATCTGAAAAATAGTTTAAGGTTTTGACCCGTACCGCTCACAGCACCAATGGAACACATGCTTCCTATAACAAGCAGATAGAATGGCCAGCTCTTCAAAATACTTCCCAGAGGAATTTTTACTTCTTCTTTCGCCTCAACTGAAGTGCCTTCTGGATTTTCTTTCACAAACCAGGCCATAGGAAAAGCAATTGCAATCATCAATATTCCTAAAATCATTAGTGCCTGTCGCCACCCAAATTCAATATTGAGCCACCTTGCAAGTTGGGGAACCAACATGCCTCCCACACCAATGCCGAGGTAGGCTATCCCCATTGCTTTGCCACGGGCAGTTGTGAACCAACGGGAGATAAGTACCTGATTTGGTAGAGGGCCTCCACACATGTATCCTAATACGCTAAGCAAATAGAAAAAATAAAAATGCCAGAGTGAAGTCATCAGACTTAAGCCAATCAAGGCGAAGCCTCCCAACAAAATTCCTGAGAGCATTAATCTTCGAGGACCATATCGATCAATGAACCAGCCTGCAAGGAATCCGAGAAAACCGATGATGACTTTCCCAAATGCATTGCCAGATGTAACGGTGGCGCGTGACCAGCCAAAATCTTCTACCCAAAAATCAAAGAAGAAAGGAAGACCATAAAACATGATGCCTACTAATGAGAACAGGCTAAGAAAACCGGTGGCACCCGCTTTGAATTGACCAGCACTTATTTTTTCCATACTCATTTAAATTTAGAAACTAGTTTTGCATAGAGTTAATATAGAAATCAAAGTTTGGTAAAAAGCTGTTGCCATAATTGATTGTACTTTTTCCATTTAATTAAGTTGATACCCCAATGAGGACTGGCGCTGGTAGTGAATACAGAAACTTTTCCCTTGCCAAATTTGCGAGCTGCCAGCAAAGGGTACCAATTTCCCATGTATTGAATGTCTAGCAAACTGATGCTATCCTCCCTCAGTTTTGTTTCATTGAAACCCAGTAGTGGTGGAATTTCATCCAACGTAATTCCAGCTAGGACGGGGTGATCAGGGTTTTGCATCCGCACAGGAAAACTTGACGTTGACTCAACCAAGTCATCACCATCCAAACAGATTACGGGCAATACTTCGTGAAAGGGTACCCGCTTCCATCCACCTTTGCCAATTTCTCCACTGAAACTATACCAGCCGCCCATCATATGAAAATGGCCGCCACCATTAACCCAGTTCTCCAGCAAGGTGAACCGATCTGGAAATGTAACGTATTGATCTCCCCATTTATTCCGATTGAAAAAATCCGGGTGCAGCATCATCACCTTGGTTTCAACATCTCCGAATACAATCACATTTGCCCATGCAAGTCGTTTATCAAAATCTTCGGGGGACATGTTATATAATTCCCAAGATGGTTGAGAAATTACCTCTGCGTTTGGAATGCCTTTTACAGCATCCACAAATTGTTGCGCATAGTTTAATATCTCAACTCCCTTCGTGGCTGATAAAAATGGAGACTCGATATAGTTTTGGCCGGTATGTACGCACCAATTGCCAACGTGCCATATGTTTGTCTTTTTCATGGTTGTGTAAATTGATTGTTTTTTTTGTAAGGTCAATGCAACGCGTGTAAAAGTTTAGAGACCTGGCAATAGTCTAACACGTTGGAGAAAGATATTTTTATACCTTTGCGCCTCGTTAAATTAGAAAGGCAGACTTCGCCTCACTTAAGCAAAGTTTCTTTCGGATTTTTGACGAAAAATGCCCTTAGTTCAATGCCCACCAAGACCGAAAGGTACCTACCGGAATGTTCAGGTGGGATTTTTGGGGGAATAGAATTTGAGATTATATTATATAAAAGAATTTTGGCCCCATAGTTCAATGCCCGTC
>JAENVX010000447.1 GCA_016650355.1 Bacteroidia bacterium
AAATATTCAGGAAAGGGATTTTCATACTTATGTATCGGCAAAGCCTGGCAACGGCCCGCGCTATAGCTTTGAATCGAAGTATGGCAATGTGTATTTGCGGAAGCTAAACTGACGCAATACTAATTTCAACGTTGCTTTGTTAAAGACTTACCGGAAATGGTTAAGTCTTTTTTTGTTGTACATCATCAATGCTTCCAACTTATCAGGGTGTCTATTGAACATATTAATCGATTTGTTATATCGGTGGTCTGGGTCTATATTCGCGCACATTTTTAATATGGCATTACTAGAGAAAAATCTTGTTGTTAAGAAATCAACTATTCCTGGATCAGGCAAAGGACTATTTACAAAAATTCGTATCCCAAAAGGAACTCGTATTATAGAATACAAGGGCAAAGTTGTAACGTGGAAGGATGTGGAGAAGATGGCAGATTACCGGAATGGTTATGTTTTCTACTTTAATAGCAAATATTGCATCGATGCATGGGAGACCAAAAAGTCTATAGCGGGTTATGCCAATGACGCAATGGGTATCACACGAGTGGAAGGACTGAGGAACAACTCAGAGTATGTGACTGAAAAAAAACGTTGCTTTATTGAAGCATCCAAAGATATTCCGGCTGGTTCAGAAATTTTGGTGGGATATGGAGCAGATTATTGGAAAGTCATTCGCTACAATGTTCGTCTTGAACAGGAAAACCGAAGAAAAGCGGGTAAGATGGCTTTAAAAAAGGATGAACTTCCTCACCACAAAGCGGCCAAGCGCCAACGGAAACTTAAAACATAGAATAAATTCAATACTCGGAAAGAAGCGCTTAGTTTTTTGAAGCCTCCGCTTTCGCTTTTTCTATAGATTCATTCACAAGCGTCCGCACTTTTTTCACCCGCTCAATTTCACCCTCCAGATATTCACGAGCCTGCTCCTGCTCAACTGAGTCTGGCAATGGATTGAACTTGTGCATCCAATCCATCATAGCATCGTTGGCGGAGTCCAGGTTAGAAATGATCTGTACTAGTTGATTCTTGCGCTCCACGACCATATCCGGGGTGTTTGCGATTTGCTCCTGGAGATCCTTTTTTAACTTGTAGATATCGTTCATCCTAGGCATTACTTCATCATGCACTTCCATTGCCTGATTGTAAAGCGCCTCGTTGGGGCTATCGCCATCTGATGATCCGTTATCGTGATCGGAATGCTCGGTAGATTTACCGCATGCCGTCAAAATCAAGGCTAAGAAAAGAATTTTGAATAGGGAATTCATAAGGGTTATTGTTGATATAAAGGTCGATATTATAAAGTCATCCTCAAAGCCCCTTTTAGCGAACAGTAGTTAGCGGAAACGAGATTTTGTAAAAATCTTGCGGTGAATGTTGCGTAAGCAGATTTTTTGTTTTTCCTTCGTTGCCTCAAATAAGAAACATTGAACAAGCGATTTTATTTCTACTATTATTTTTTTCAAACCCAACGGGGACTTGAAAGAGAATCGCTTTGTAAATAGAAATAGATAAAACAAAGAAACTCAGAAAGTCTCCCGATCATCGGGGGACTTTTTTTTTAGGATAATTGTAATGAGCAAAAAGAAGAAATTACGGATCGCTATTCAGGGTATTGCCACTAGTTTTCACGAAGTGGCTGCTATGACCTATTTCCATGAGCCCATTGAAACGGTGGAGTGTTTATCCTTCCATGCATTGTGCGAATCATTAAAAAGCGGTAAATCTGATTATGCCGTGATGGCTATCGAAAACTCCATAGCTGGAAGTATTTTACCAAATTATTTTCTTCTACAAGAATATCATTTCAGCATTATTGGTGAGGTATATCTGCCCATTCACATGCACTTGCTTGCTTTGCCTGGCGTTAAACTTTCTGATATAAAAAATATTGAATCGCACCCGATGGCAATCCGGCAATGCTCGGATTATCTGCACAGGCTAAATGGTATAGACATTCGAGAAAGCGATGATACAGCGTTGTCGGCCCAACATGTGAAAGAAAAAAACCTTAGAAACACGGCCGCTATAGCAAATGAGCATGCCGCAAAGAAATTTGGGTTAGAAATTTTGGAAAAGCGAATAGAAACCCACAAGAAAAATTTTACAAGGTTTTTAATTTTAACTAAGCGCGCCAACGGAAACGCGGATAGCAATAAGGCGTCCTTGAGCTTCGAAGTCGCGAATGAGGTTGGGAGTTTAGCCGATGCACTTATTATATTTAAGAATTGTCAACTTAATCTTTCCAAAATTCAGTCAATACCCATCATTGGTAAACCGAGCGAGTATTCTATCCATATTGATGTGGAGTGGAAGAAAAGGAAGTACTATGATGATGCCATTAAACTAGTTTTGAGGCAGGTTAAGAATCTGAATATTTTAGGTGAATATAAAAAAGGGAAAATAGAATATAAATGAAAAACTTTAGCCGTTTCCCTTCTCCTTTGGAGGTGGCCGAAGGCCGCCTGCCTGCCGGTAGGCAGGGATGAGGTAGAAAGAGTTAGAGAAAAGATCTATGATACAAAGCGCTAATAGAATCGCCAACGTGGAAGAGTACTACTTCAGCAAGAAGTTGGCTGAAGTGCGTGGACTTGACAGCGGAGAAGTACGGGTAATCAATCTCGGTATTGGAAGCCCGGACCAGGCTCCTTCAACAAACACCATTGAAGCACTGATTTCATCGTCTCAGAATTCCGCTAATCATGGCTACCAGAATTACAAAGGCATTCCTCAATTGAGAAAGGCTATCGCAGATTTCAACAAGCGTACTTATGATGTTTCCTTAAATCCGGAAACGGACATCCTTCCCTTGATGGGGTCAAAAGAAGGCATCATGCACATTGCCATGGCATTTATCAACGAAGGCGATGAAGTATTGATACCGGATCCGGGCTACCCAACGTATTCTTCTGTTGCAAAATTGGTAGGAGGCAAAATACGAACCTATACAATGAAGGAGGAGTCCAATTGGGGCGTAGATGTGGAGGCACTACGGAATAGCGATTTATCTAAGGTGAAGATCATGTGGGTGAATTTTCCACACATGCCTACAGGCAGGGTGGCCTCGCGTGAGGAACTGAAAGAGTTGGTTGACCTGGCGCGCGAAAATCAATTTTTAATTGTAAACGATAATCCATATAGTCTCATTCTAAATGAACACCCACTTAGCATTCTTTCTATTGAAGGCGCTGATGCAGTTGCACTAGAATTAAATTCGTTGAGTAAGTCTCACAACATGGCGGGCTGGCGAATTGGTTGGGTAGCAGGGAGGAAGGAATACATTGACGCTGTACTCCGTGTAAAAAGTAATATGGACTCTGGAATGTTTCTTGGGTTGCAGCATGCAGCAGTAGAAGCTTTACAGAATGGTGAGAGTTGGTTTATTGCGCTAAATGAAATGTATAGGAACCGAAGGGATGCTGCATGCAAGATTTTAGAGGAATTAGGATGTAGCTTTTCCAATGAGCAATCAGGATTATTTGTTTGGGCCAAAGCTCCTTCAAACATTACCGATGTTGAAAAATGGATTGATGAAATTTTATATGGCACCAAAGTTTTTATCACGCCAGGATTCATTTTTGGCGATGCCGGAAAACGATTTATCCGGATTTCTTTATGTGCTACAGTCGAGAAACTAAACGAGGCGTTTGAGCGGATTAAGCAATTTCATTCTAAAACATTAAGGCCCAGCTCGATAAACTCAAATGCTAACTAAATGAAAACTACCATTATCGGTCTTGGGTTAATTGGAGGCTCGGTGGCACTTGATCTGCGCAAAGCGAGATTCTCTACGGAGTTAATAGGGGTAGACTTAAATCCTGATCACGCATTGAAGGCTGTCGAGCTTGGCATAGTTGATAAAACGTTGACTGAGGATAAAGCTTTGGCATGGGCTGACCTTGTAATCCTTGCTATTCCGGTGAACGCTGCCAGCGCTTTTCTCTCCTCCATTCTGGATACAG
>JAENVX010000448.1 GCA_016650355.1 Bacteroidia bacterium
ACGTTCTTTAGTACAGTTACATTTGCATCCCACGCAAAGGTTTTGATCAATAGGATTTTAGCTGAAGGTCACGAACTGGCATCACATGGATATTTTCATTCTCAATTTAAAAATGAACACTTGCTTCAATCTAAACTGGAACTTGAGAAAATCTCAGGTCAATCTGTCAATGGTTTTAGAATGGCGCGGATGATGCCAGTTGAAGACAATGCCATTGCCGATGCTGGATATCTTTATAATTCTTCGTTGAACCCGGTTTACCTTCCTGGCCGATATAACAATTTCTTGAAACCCCGTACAGTTTTTCGTACTGGTAAGTTGTTGCAGATACCGGCATCTGCCACTCCGGTAATTCGACTTCCTTTGTTCTGGCTTTCATTTCATAATTTTCCACAATGGTTATATCGTGCTTGCTGCACACGAACTATCAATACGGATAACTATTTAAATATTTATTTTCACCCGTGGGAATTTACTGACCTCAAACAACCAAAATTTGGGCTACCTAGATTTATCTCAAGAAACTCAGGAACACAGATGATTAAGCGATTCAATTTCTGGATCAACTGGCTAAAAAGTAGAGGTTATCAATTTAGCACCCTTTCAGACTTTGCAGAATTATATAAACACAATTAATTTTAGCGCACTTTTCATATAATCATTTAATGGAACAATCTCAACGCCTCTATTCCCTTGATGTCTTCCGTGGTATAACTGTTGCTGCGATGATTCTGGTAAATAATCCTGGCAGTTGGAACACGGTTTACCCTCCATTGCTTCACGCACATTGGAACGGATGTACTCCAACAGATCTAATTTTTCCATTCTTCCTTTTTATTGTAGGCGTTTCCATTCACTTTGCATATAAGGAAAAGCTTATCGAAGGACTTACTCAAAAAATACTTCTAAAAATCGTGAAACGCACGCTCATTATTTTTCTATTGGGAATTTTTTTGAGCTTGTTTCCAAAATTTGATTTCGTAGTGGTCCGAATCCCTGGTGTACTCCAACGGATAAGTTTAGTATTCCTTTCTTGTTCTCTGATCTACTTTAGCGCAAACTGGTTAGCCCAAATTCGTATTGCGATTACCTTACTAGTTGGATACTTTATATTAATGACGTTTGTTCCCATTCCTGGCTTTGGCCCTGCAAACCTCGAACCTGAAACTAATCTCGGAGCTTGGTTTGACCGGCTGTTACTTGATGGCCATCTATGGGCACAAAGTAAAACCTGGGATCCTGAAGGATTGTTAAGCACAGTTCCTGCAATAGCTACCGGGATACTGGGAATGCTAACCGGAAAACTTTTTTCAACCATCAAAGATCCTGCGCAAAAAACAACATGGTTATTCTTTACAGGTTCGTTACTCATATTATCTGGGCTCGCCTGGAGTTTAGTTTTTCCCATCAATAAATCTCTTTGGACAAGCAGTTATGTATTATACTCTGCGGGTATTGCAATGCAATTTCTGGCAGGATTTTATTGGTTAATTGACGTTCAAGGCTACAAGAAATGGTTTGCACCTTTCATTTATTATGGAATGAACGCCATTTTTGTATTTGTTGCTTCGGGATTGCTCGCCAAGACTTTAATCCGCATAAAAATCACCCTTGAAGAAGGTAAAGAAATTTCACTATGGGCTTATCTGTATCAAACCCTTTATGCAAGTTGGCTCAGGCCTTACAATGCTTCCTTATTTTTCGCACTTACTCTGTTAATATTTTTTTTTGTTATTCTTTGGTGGATGTATAAAAGAAAAATATTCATCAAAGTGTAAAGATGAAACTGTGGTTTTTTTTCGCATTATTTTCAATAGCCTTTCAAAACGTTAATGGCCCAGCGTCAAGGTGTGAAAGGTCAACTCTATTGGATCAATCCAATTGCTGGCTCCAACAATGATAACATTCCTCAAAGAGGCGTAGTCAGAGAAATTATTGTATACGAATTAGCAACACCTTCTGATGTAGAACTAGAAGATGGATTTTTTAAGAAAGTTCATACCAAACTTATCAGTCGGGCATTTTCCAACAGATGGTTCATTCAAAGTTAAACTAGAGGCTGGTCGCTATTCGATTTTTGTGAAAGAGGATAAAGGGCATTATGCGAATGTCTTTGACAGTGAAAACCACATTAGCCCAATTACCGTAAAACCCAGAAAATACTCATGGATTACAATCTCGATCAATTACGAATCACCGTATAAATCCCAGCACTGACAATTTGAAATTCTGGATCATTAGAAATAAACCAGGCATCCATACTTATTTCTTAATTGTTGCGTGCAACCTACTTCACCAATTCTGCATCTTGCTATTGAAACTATTTAAATGCGATTCCAGATTTACCGGACTAGTGAGCTAAATATGATCGAAGGGTGCAAAAAGGGCGACCGTAGTGCCCAGAAGCTCCTGTATGATCGATTTTCTGGGAAAATGTTTGCCCTTTGCTGCCGCTATGTAAAGGATAAAATGGAAGCGGAAGACGTTTTGGTAACTGCTTTCACGAAAATTTTGGAGAGGATTCATCAATATAAAGGCGATGGAAGTTTTGAGGGATGGATTCGAAGAGTAATGGTGAACGAATCGTTGAGCTATTTGCGCAAGAACAAGAGTATGTATTTGGAGACTGATATTGAGGCGGCTGATCAGGAGCCAAATTATGACAGACTTGAAAATCAATTGGAAGCGCAAGACTTATTGAAGTTGATTTCAGAGCTACCAAGTGGCTACCGAATCGTTTTCAATCTCTACGCGATCGATGGCTATTCACACAAAGAAATTGGTGAGCAACTTGGAATAAATGAGAATACATCCAAATCTCAATTGAGTCGTGCTAGGTCTTTACTTCAAAAGCGATTGCTAGTGTTGGATGAAACCGGAACAAAGGAATTTAAAGAAAATGATATATGAATAAAATAGATAGATTCTTTAAGAAGAAGCTCGGTGATCTTCAACTAGATCCAACCTCATCGGCATGGGCCAAACTTGAAACAAATATTTCAAAAAAAAATAAAGGGATAGTTTGGTTCAGAGCAGCTGCTGCTCTTTTACTAATGGGTCTTTCAATAGCGGCAATTGTTTTGCTACGGAACGGTGAGGAAAATCAACAATTGGTTGAGGGGATGAAAAGTATTAGCACAACCGTGCCTGGCGTAAGCGAAATAAAAGCAGATAGTTCAAACATTTTAGCGCCTTCACAACCGAACAAATTAAATGTCGCGAAAAGAAAATCAAATTCAAAAAAGGAAAAAATAACTGAGCCATCTACAATTCAATCAATTGAACAAGTGAATAATATCGAAACATTAAAAATCAAAACATTCTCAGCCGAAGCAGTTGCCAAAGTAGTCAACCAGGAAAAACCAATTGTTATTGAATTCACACTTGAAACAATTCTGCCACACAAAAAGGAAACGTTTGTTACCGCTGAAGCAAGTGAAAAGAAAAACAGTTTACAAAAAGCTCTTGACTTTGCAAGAGATGCCAAAAACAGTGATCTCCCGGTGGGGGGACTGCGTCAGGCAAAAGACGATTTATTTGCATTGAATTTTATAAAAGACAAACAGAAAAAACAATAATATGAAAAAGAAATTTTTAGCAATCTTGGTTTTGGTGTTAACCATCAGTCAGCTACCTCAGGCCCAGACGAAAGCCGCAGACTCCGTTATCATTCGTGTTGGAGAAGGAAGTAAAGTAATCTTCGCCATTCAAGACAAAAAGGATTTGGAGACGCTTAAGCATTACGATTTTCAAGCATTGATGGAAGACATGATTACTAAGTTGGAAAACAAGGATACGACCTCCAGTAAGAAACCTTCAATAGAATACCTTAAAGATTCGGTTGCAATAGAAAAACAAGTGGTGGCTACTGAACCTGAAAAACTGATCGAAGAGAATTGGAATGAGGACACTCATAAACACGAGCGTTATAAAGGAAGAAGAACTTATCATTCCGTTAATATTGACTTGGGCACAAACAACTATTTATCCAACGGGCAATTTCCGGATCAAACCAATGAACTGTATACTGTAAAACCCTGGGGCTCCTGGTATGTTGGGATAAATTCTATTCAGCGCACCCGCGTGGCGAGAAAGTTTTTTATTGAGTGGGGCGGTGGAGTAAGTTGGTATAATTTCAAATTTCAGAATACCCGAACTTCTATCTCGAAAGATGATACAGGTTTAATCTTTTCGGAAGATACACGTGATATCAACTTCTTGAAAAGTAAATTAACAGCCACTTACCTTAATGCTTCGTTAGTTCCGATTCTTGATTTTGGCGGCAACCGAAGAAGGACTTCATTATTTGAAGGTCACGGCTCCGATTCATTTAGAATAGGTGTAGGTCCATATGTCGGCTACAGAATTGACAGCTATTCAAAGCAAGTTTATAAGGAGGATGGAGAAAAACGAAAAAACCGCGAGCGAGATAATTTATATCTGAACAATATACGATATGGATTGAGGGCACAAATTGGTTTTAATGACATCGATTTTTTTATCAATTATGACACAAACGAGCTTTTCTCAACTGGAAAAGGTCCTCAGTTAAACGCGTTTAGTTTTGGGATAACACTTTAAGGGTTCAAGTTCCAAGTCAAAGACTGGCACAGTCTCAACCAGAAATCTTCGACTTGGAACCAGGAGTAAAAGTTAAGACCTAAAAGGAGTATTTGCTCTTTAGCAATAATTCCCTCTCGTCATTTCGTACTGAAAGATCATTACAGAATCGCTTGGGAGTTGGCCATTGCCACCATATCCAAATCATGATAAAGCCAAAGGCAATTGCCAACCAAAGACTGCCCGTAAGGAAAAACCCTATGTTCATAAAAAAGGCGGACGAAGAACCCAAACTAGTCCGCACCAATGCCAGCGGAAAATAGCGATCCATCTTATCGCCAAGGGCTACCTCTTTGCTTACCTTTACAAATTCCTTTCTCAGATATAGGTGAACAGTTGCGAGTCCTGCCAAGGCTACAAGAAAAAGTCCCCCCTCCAACATGACAAGTACATCCGGATCTTGAATGATTGGTAGGATTTTTTCTACTTGCGCCTGGTAATAAAGAAACAAGAACAGCGCTAATGGTACCAGCACCAGTATGTAGCAAACGTTATACAGTTTATAGAAGTATCCCTTTATGGAAGTGAAAATCATGGGCAATTCAGCATATTTCAAATTTAATTAATTATCTTCGGTTATTTATAAGACTAATTGTTGATGGAGGCTGTCGTAAACTTATCCCGAAAAGAACAAGTCATTCGTAAAGCTGCGGAACTTTTTCGCGAGAAGGGTTATGCTGCATCATCCATGCGCGACCTGGCGCAAAAACTTGGTATTGAAGCCGCAAGCCTGTATTCCCATATCAAATCCAAAGAAGAAATTCTTCACAGCCTATGCTTCGACATGGCAACTGAGTTCAGAAAATCGCTTGTAGAAGTTGAAAAGTTAAATGTCACAGCGAGCGAAAGACTTCGACTGGGAATTATTGGGCATGTAGAGGTGATGGCCAAAGACCTCACCGCATCAGCTGTTTTTATGAACGAGCATCGTCACTTGAGTCAACCTTACTTGCGAGACTTCTTGCTATTACGGATCAATTATATTAATCGCTTCAAAGCAATAATTGAATTAGGAATAAAAAATGGCGAATTCAAAAATACAATCAATACAAAACTGGCAGTCATGACCTTATTCTCATCGCTTAACTGGATGCCACAGTGGTATGATCCCGGATCAGTGATACGACCCACTGAATTGGGACAACAACTTTCTGACATGCTTGTAAATGGGCTAAAAAAATAGGTATTCACATTCCTGTCAAACCATCAAACATATCTTTCCTAAGGATTTAACTTTCCTTTCTTGTACTTTACTAACTTTGCCAAACACTCGTTAGTGAGTTAAAAAAAGCTTACCATGTACGGAGGAGGAAATACTTTTGAAGAAGTCAAAACAGATTCATTTTCACAGGAAGATCCAATTAAGCTGGCAGAATTTGAAGCACGGATTGAACGAGGTGAAAAAATTGAGCCCTCTGATTGGATGCCCCAACTTTATCGCAAGCAACTCATTCGAATGATTGAGCAGCATGGGCACAGCGAAATCATAGGTGCTCTACCTGAAGGAACATGGATAACAAGAGCACCGGGATTTAAAAGAAAAATGGCCCTCATGGCCAAAGTACAAGACGAAGTCGGTCACGCACAATTACTATATAGCGCAGCAGAAACACTTGGCAAGTCACGCGAGCAAATGATAGATGATTTAATTACCGGCAAGTCAAAATATTCCAACATTTTCAACTATCCAACTTTCACCTGGGCTGATTGTTGTTTCATTTCATGGCTGGTAGACGCTGGTGCAATAGTGAATCAATTGGCAAATGCAAAGGGAAGCTACGGCCCCTACTGTCGCGCACTTGACAGAATTTGTGCTGAAGAATCATTTCATCTTAAGTACGGACATCATTGCGTAATTTATCTAGCATCGGGTACTCAAAAACAAAGAGATATGTTTCAGGAAGCGCTAAATAGATGGTGGCCTCCGATGATGCACTTCTTTGGGCCAGCTGATAAAATTTCCATTCACACACAAGTACTGATGAAGTGGAAAGTGAAAATGGGTACCAACGATGATATGAGAAATCAGTTTTTGGATATGTATGTTCCAAAAATTTGGGAGCTAGGTTTTACCATTCCAGATTCCCAACTGAAAAAAAATAGTGAAACTGGGCGTTGGGAATATACTGAGCCTGATTGGGAAGAATTTAAACGCGTAATAAATGGTGACGGACCCTGCAACAAAGAAAGACTTGAAGTCCGAAGGATTGCTGAAGAGCGCGGCAAGTGGGTGCGTGAAGCCATGAAAGCACCAAACCAAAAATATGTTTCTCCATTAGCCTAACATGAATTCATTAGATCCTCGTGTAATTCGCCTTCCTGATATCGGTGAGGTAGGAAGGATAAATCCAAAACCTGCTTTGGATCAATTCGGGACCTATGAAGTTTTTGTTCTACCGAAGGAAGGAAAACCATTTCAACACGAAGGAATTGTTCACGCTCCAAATTTGGAGATGGCCTATGTTTTAGCGAAAGAAACATTTACGAGGAGGTTTACTTGCGCCTCCCTTTATGTGGTTAACACCCTTGATGTATTTGTGTCCCCACTTAGTGAAGGAAATCAAAATGTATATGACCAAATTCCTCAAATCTTAAATCAGAATAGTGCGAAAGTAAATTATGAGATTTATCATTTACCTAAAAGGGGAAAGCAACATGTGCACGTTGGCAGGGTTTCAGCATCAAGTCCTGAAGAAGCATTTAGTATAGCAAAGGAGCAATTTCAAAAAGAAAAAATAGTGTATAACGTTTGGGTAATTCAATCTACGGCCATCCGCTATACAATGAACGAAGAGAAAGATTTATGGCTCACATTACCAGAAAAGAAATTCAGGG
Source organism: Bacteroidia bacterium (assembly GCA_016650355.1). Taxonomy (GTDB): domain Bacteria; phylum Bacteroidota; class Bacteroidia; order Cytophagales; family Cyclobacteriaceae; genus ELB16-189. The sequence goes on from JAENVX010000448.1 coordinate 7,456, forward strand.
ATGCCGCAGAATATAAAGGAGGTGAAAAATTGAAGGAGTTTTTAAAAAAATCGAAGCGATAGAATTCTAAATGTCAAACAACGCAGCAACAATAGAGCTATTATACAAAATGGCCGATGACCAATTGATTCTTGGACATCGTAATTCAGAATGGACAGGCTTTGGACCCATACTAGAAGAAGATATTGCGTTCTCCTCAATGGCTCAAGACAAAATAGGGCACAGCCTTGCGCTGTATACAATTCTTGAACAACTCGGAGAACGTGCTCCCGACACCGTTGCCTTTACACGAAAAGCAAATCAATTTCACAATTGTATTTTAACAGAACTGCCTAATGGCGAGTATGACTTCAGTCTGATCCGTCACTTTTTGTTTGATACCGCGGAAGCTTTGCGTTTTGAGCTTTTGAAAAACTCTTCCTTTGAACCCCTCGCACAAGTGGCAAGAAAAGTAAGAGGTGAATTGCGCTACCATACGCTGCATGCCAACACCTGGATAAAACAACTTGGTGTGGCTACTGAAGAAAGTGTTTCACGATTGCAAGGCTCATTAAATGTTGCTATTCCATATGCATTGGGAATTTTTGAGGAATCACCATTTGAAAAAGAGCTCATTACATCTGGAATATTTGCAGGGGAACATGAATTGAAAGCACTTTGGATAAATAAAGTGGAAGAGGTAATAGGTGAGACTAACTTACAACTTCCCGATTGGAAATTACAAACACCGATATTAGGCGGTAGAATTGGAAAACACAGCGAATATCTTCAACTATTACTTGATGAGATGAGTGAAGTTTTTAACATTGACCCAACCGCTGAATGGTAACAATGAAAAATACAATAAGCGAACTTTCGCAAATCGTAAATGAGTATACTATAAAGATTGCCAATCTTCCCGATGCCTTTTTCTCAGCAAAGCCTATACCCAAGAAATGGAGTAAAAAAGAAGTGCTGGGTCATTTGATTGACTCGGCCAGCAACAATCTAAGAAGGTTTATATGTAGTCAGTATGAATCTGAGCCCAAAATAATTTACAACCAGGATTTTTGGGTAGCCGCTAATAATTATCAAAATGGCCGTAAGGAAAACGTAATCGAATTATGGAGGCTACAGAATGAACAAATCTGTGAAGTGCTTCGGACAATGTCCGATCAAGATGCAAATTCACTTTGCAATACAGGAAGAGATGAAGTCCAACTTCGTTCCATAGCGTGGCTTGCTGAAGATTATGTTAAACATTTGAAACATCATCTGAACCAAATTCTACCAGGCTCCTTCGACATCAGTTATCCATAAGCTGATGAAAGAGAGACTCACGATATCCAAAATATATTCATGGCTTGACGAAGTGAAAGATCCCGAAATTCCTGTGCTATCACTAGTAGATCTTGGCGTTGTAACAGAAGTAGAGATAAATGGTGAACAGGTGAGGATTGAATTGACTCCAACCTTTACTGGCTGTCCCGCGATGGATATGATGAAAAGCGAGGTTATTGAAAAACTGAAGAATAACGGAGTCGCAAATCCACAAGTAGAGATTTCCTTTAGAGTACCCTGGTCTTCTGAATTCATTTCAGAGAAAGGAAAAATAGCGTTGAAGAAATTTGGACTCGCTCCTCCCCCTTCAAATAAATTATTTACCGACCTGGAAATTCTTGGAGATGCAATTTGTCCACGGTGTAGCGGATCAAACACAGAACTTAGGAATCCATTTGGGCCAACGCTTTGCAGATCAATTCATTTCTGCTATGACTGTAAAGAAGCCTTTGAACAATTCAAACCGCTCTAAAATTATTACATTAAATAAAACTTTTAAATCTTTAGCCTACCATTGTATCCGAACTCAACGTTATGCGAATTGAAAGTATGGTTAAAACTAAAGTGGTTAAGATATTTTTCATTTTCTGTTTAGTCGGCTTGGTTTCTTGCACGAGAAGAAATCCAATTCGTGAGACCAGCGGCTACACCCAAATAGATTCGCTGACGGAGACTTATTTGAACCTGCAAGACAGTCTTTTGATTACGTGGAATGTGATGGTAAAAGATGAGAATGAAAAATTACGCTCCATGGATGAACTTCTAACTATGATGCAAGGCTCAGGTCTTTTTGATAAAGATCAGTTGACTG